>NZ_JBYCKL010000035.1:0-80307 GCF_057473365.1 Halomonas sp. TH-94 | reverse complement strand
GTTCGGCGTTCTTCAACGTCTGGCGGCGCACATAGTCCGCCGGCACTTCCCGGGCCTGGGCGCGGGGGATCTCGATGAAGTAGCCATGCACCCGGTTGTAGCCCACCTTGAGGCCGGCAAGGCCAGTCCGCTCGCGCTCACGGGCCTCGAGCTGAACCAGATAATCGCCGGCGTGTTCGGCGAGCCCACGATAGTCGTCGAGTTCGGCATCGAAGCCGTCGCGGATCACGCCGCCGTCGCGAATCACTACCGGTGGGTTGTCGATCAGCCCCCGGGCGAGCAGGTCGGCTAGCTCGGGGTAGGGGCGAATGTGGTGAGCCAGCTCATCGAGGGCGGTGCCTTCGCTGTAGTCCTGCAGCTCGCGCTGCAGGTCGGGTAACGCTGCCAAGGCGTCGCGCAGGCGAGCGAGATCGCGCGGCCGTGCACTGTAAAGCGCTACTCGGGCAAGGATGCGCTCCACGTCGCCAATCGTCTTGAGCAGCTCCCTCAGGACGACGAAGCCTTCGCGTTCCAGCAGCAGGGCGACCGCCGCCTGACGGCCCTGCACCTGGCTACGGTCGCGCAGCGGGCGATTGAGCCAGCGCTTGAGCAGTCGCGAGCCCATGGCAGTGGCCGTCGTGTCGAGCACGCTGGCCAGGGTGTTGTCGCTCCCGCCGCCGAGATTGATGTCGATTTCCAGGTTACGCCGGCTGGCAGCGTCGATCACTACGGCATCGTCGCGATTCTCGACGCCCAGGGCGGTGACGTGGGGCAGGCGCGAACGCTGGGTGTCGCGAGCGTATTCCACCAGCACACCGGCCGCGGTGAGGGCGGCCTCGAGATGGGCGCAGCCGAAACCGCGCAGATCCTGAACCTGGAACTGATCGCACAAAAGTCGTGTGGCGGATTCGAGATCGAACAGCCAGTCGCTCTGGCGACGCAGGCCCTGGCGGCCTTCCAGTGCCGGCGGCAGGGAAACGCTCTCGGGGAGAAGCAGTTCAGCGGGGTCGAGGCGCTGCAACTCGGCGAGCATGTCGCTTTCGCCCTCAACCTCGAGCACGCTGAAGCGGCCGCTGGAGAGCTCCAGCCAGGCGATGCCCCAGCAGTTTCCGGCGGGGTGCACGGCCACCAGCAGATTGTCGCGGCGGGCGTCGAGCAGCGCCTCATCGTAGAGGGTGCCCGGTGTGACGATGCGTACCACCTTGCGCTCAACCGGCCCCTTGCTGGTCGCCGGATCACCGAACTGCTCGCAGATCGCCACCGATTCGCCGGCCTTCACCAGGCGCGCAAGATACCCCTCGGCGCTATGGTAGGGCACGCCGGCCATGGGGATCGGCTTGCCGGCGGACTGCCCGCGCTGGGTCAGGGTGATGTCGAGCAGGGCAGCGGCACGCTTGGCGTCGTCGAAGAACAGCTCATAGAAGTCGCCCATGCGATAGAACAGCAGCACATCGGGGTGCTCGCGCTTTATCCTGAGGTACTGGGCCATCATCGGGGTATGGGCCGGCATGGCCGTTTTGACCGCGTCGTTCATGCGTTCTCGGCTGATTCGTCGATTGTGTGGGCGTGAGAGCGCCAAGGTTAACATGCGCCGCCTGTCGTCGACATGGCGCATGCGGACTGCTGATGCGGCAAGTATGCGCTATGGTGGCAGTCAACCGTAGGACAAGCGGTCGGCCCAGGCGCCGTCCTTTTCTAGCAGGAGCGATACCATGCCTCACAGTGCTTCCAGTCTGGCCAATCTCGATCTCACTACGCTTGCCGAGCGCCTCGGTCGGCGGTGCCGCGAGCAGGGTGTCGGCGTGACCGCAGCCGAGTCGTGTACCGGCGGCGGCGTGGCCAGCGCGATCACCGCGGTGGCCGGCAGCTCGGCCTATTTCGAGACCGGCTACGTGACGTATTCCAATGCCGCCAAGACACGCCTGCTCGGCGTACCGGAAGCGTTGATCGCAGAGCACGGTGCGGTGAGCCGTGAAGTGGTCGAAGCGATGGTGGCGGGTGCCTGTCGCGACAGCGGGGCCAAGCTGGGGGTGGCGATCAGCGGCGTGGCCGGCCCCGACGGGGGCTCGCCGGAAAAGCCGGTAGGCACCGTGTGGCTGGCCTGGGGCAACGAGACACGCCAGCGCGCCGAGCGGTATCAGTTTCCCGGCGACCGGCGGGCGGTGCGTGAGCGCGCGGTACGCGAGGCCATCGTCGGGTTGATTCGCCACCTCGAAGCCGAATGAACGTATCATATTGTGCGGGTGGCTAGTCGCCCGGCTTTTTTTTCGTCATACTACTGTCCAACCATACAGTGTCCGGGCGAGCTCCTCTTGGTGGCCCGCCATTCACTTTGCACCTGCAAGCGACTGCGAGTTCTGCGAGGAGAGCCTCATGGCACAGGATGAAAACCGTAGCAAGGCATTGAATGCCGCCCTTTCACAGATCGAGCGCCAGTTCGGCAAGGGCACCGTGATGCGCCTGGGCGATACGCCGCGGGTGGTCATGCCGTCGGTCTCCACCGGCTCGCTGGGGCTCGACATCGCGCTCGGCATCGGTGGCCTGCCCTTCGGCCGCGTGGTGGAGATCTTCGGGCCGGAGTCCTCGGGCAAGACCACCCTGACCCTGTCGGTGATCGCCGAGGCCCAGAAGCAGGGCAAGACCTGTGCCTTCATCGACGCCGAGCACGCCCTCGACCCCAGCTACGCCGAAAAGCTCGGCGTCAACCTCGACGACCTGCTGGTGTCCCAGCCCGATACCGGCGAACAGGCGCTGGAGATCTGCGACATGCTGGTTCGCTCCGGCGGCGTCGACGTGATCATCATCGACTCGGTGGCGGCGCTCACCCCGCGCGCCGAGATCGAGGGCGAGATGGGCGACTCCCATGTCGGCCTGCAGGCACGCCTGATGTCCCAGGCGCTGCGCAAGATCACCGGTCACATCAAGAACGCCAACTGCCTGGTGGTGTTCATCAACCAGATTCGCATGAAGATCGGCGTGATGTTCGGTAGCCCCGAGACCACCACCGGCGGCAACGCCCTCAAGTTCTACGCCAGCGTGCGCCTGGACATCCGCCGTACCGGCTCGGTGAAGCAGGGCGACGAGGTCACCGGCAACGAGACCCGGGTCAAGGTGGTGAAGAACAAGGTGGCGCCGCCGTTCCGCCAGGCCGAGTTCCAGATCCTCTACGGCAAGGGCATCTACCATGCCGGCGAGGTGATCGACCTGGGCGTACAGTGCAACCTGGTCGACAAGGCGGGTGCCTGGTACAGCTACAAGGGCAACAAGATCGGCCAGGGCAAGGCCAACGCCGCGCAGTTCCTCGAGGACAATCCGGCGGTGATGGAGGAGATCGAGAGCCAGATCCGCGGCCAGCTGCTGGCCACGGCATCGCCCAAGGAAGACGCCGAGGAACCGGCGGTCGCCGATGCCGAGCGCGAAGACGATCTGCTCTAAGCCATGCCCATGCAGTACGCCGGTGAGCGCGACGCGTCCCCCCGGGATGATGCCATCCGCCTGCTGGCTCGGCGCGAGTATGCTCGCGCCGAGCTGACGCAGAGACTGCTGGCGCGCGCTCACTCTGCCGAGGCGATCGATGCCTGTCTCGACGCGCTTGCCGATGAAGGCCTGCAATCCGATGCGCGCTTCGTCGAGAGCTTCTTGCGCTCCCGGATCGCACGCGGTCAGGGTCCCCTCAAGGTGCGTGCCGAGCTCGAGCGGCGTGGCGTCGAGCGCGGCCTGATTGCGGCTGCCTTGACCAAGGCCGAGCGAGAGAGCGAGGTCGACTGGTTCGAGCTTGCCGCCGATGTGCTTGCTCGGCGTTTTTCCCCAGGCGACGGCTCGCTGCGAGAACGTGCCCGCCGCGAGCGCTTCCTGCTGTCTCGCGGCTTCGATTTCGAGCAGGTCCGCCATGCCCTGGAGCGGCTCCACGCCGCCGAATGACTTCCCGCTTTTAGCGCCTCCCCTTTAGTCGCTTGACAACTGCGCTATAATGCCTCCCTTTGTGAACGCCCTTGGTGGCGCTCCTGACACGCCAAGGCGTGCGAATTCGGCCATGCGAAGCGGCGCCGAGCGCGCCTGCCCGTCGGGTGACCACGCTCATCGCTACGGATATGCCATGAAAAGCGCAGACATCAGACAGGCCTTTCTGAATTACTTCGAAGAGCACGGCCACACCATCGTGCCGTCGAGCTCCCTGGTGCCGGGCAACGACCCGACGCTGCTGTTCACCAACGCCGGCATGGTGCCGTTCAAGGACGTTTTCCTCGGCCGCGACCCGCGCTCCTACGTGCGCGCCACCTCGGCGCAGCGCTGCGTGCGCGCCGGCGGCAAGCACAACGATCTCGACAACGTCGGCTACACCGCACGCCACCACACCTTCTTCGAGATGCTGGGCAATTTCAGCTTCGGCGACTATTTCAAGCGCGATGCCATTCGCTTCGCCTGGGAGTTCCTGACCCAGCGCCTGGGTCTGCCGGCGGAGAAGCTGTGGGTCACCGTGCACGTCAGCGATGACGAGGCGGAGAAGATCTGGAAGGAGGAGATCGGCGTCGACCCGCAGCGCTTCTCCAAGCTCGACGAGGATAACTTCTGGCAGATGGGCGATACCGGACCGTGCGGCCCCAGCTCCGAGATCTTCTTCGATCACGGCCCTGATGTGTGGGGCGGTCCGCCGGGCAGCCCCGAGGAGGACGGCGACCGCTACATCGAGATCTGGAACCTGGTGTTCATGCAGTTCGATCGCGATGAGGCCGGCAACCTGAACCCTCTGCCCAAGCCATCCATCGATACCGGCATGGGGCTCGAGCGTGTGGCGGCAGTGCTGCAGGGCGTGCACTCCAACTACGAGATCGACCTGTTCCAGAACCTGCTCGCGGCAGCGGCGCGATACACCGGCCATGGCGACACCACCACTCCCTCGCTGCGGGTGATCGCCGACCATATCCGCTCCTGCGCCTTTCTCATCGCCGACGGCGTGCTGCCCTCCAACGAGGGGCGCGGTTACGTGCTGCGCCGGATCATCCGCCGCGCCATTCGGCACGGCCACAAGCTGGGAGCCAAGGGCCACTTCTTTCACAAGTTGGTGGGAGCGCTCGATGTCGAGATGGGCGAGGCCTATCCCGAGCTGCGCGAGGCGCGCCACCAGATCGAGCGCATCCTGCTGAAGGAGGAGGAGCAGTTCGCTCGTACTCTGGAGCATGGCATGGGGCTGCTGGAAGAGGCGCTCGCCGCACTCCAGGGCGAAGTGCTGCCCGGCGAGACGGTGTTCAAGCTCTACGACACCTATGGCTTCCCCTACGATCTGACTGCCGACGTGTGCCGCGAACGTGGCGTGACGCTGGACGAAGCCGGCTTTCAGCGTGAGCTCGAAGCTCAGCGTGAGCGTGCCCGGGCGGCCAGCCAGTTCGGCGCCGACTATGCCGCGGCACTGGAGCTCGAAGGCGAAACGGCCTTCACCGGCTACGACAAGCTCGAAGACAACGCCACCGTGACTGCCATCGTGGATCGCGAAGGCAATGCGCTGGTCGCGCTCGAGCCCGAGCAGCGGGGCATCGTCGTCCTCGACCGCACCCCGTTCTACGGTGAGTCGGGTGGTCAGGTGGGCGACACCGGCTACCTGACTCTCGACGGCGGACGCTTCCTGGTGACCGATACCCAGAAGCAGGGTGGTCACCACCTGCACCACGGCGTACTGCTGGAGGGCCGCCTGAGCGTGGGCGACGAGGTGCGCCCCCAGGTAGACGCCAGGCTGCGCGGCGCCACCATTCGCAACCATTCCGCCACCCACCTGATGCACAAGGCGCTGCGCATGGTGCTTGGCGATCACGTTCAGCAGAAGGGCTCGCTGGTCACCCCCGAGCGGCTGCGCTTCGACTTCAGCCACTTCGAAGCCGTGACCCCCCAGCAGCTCGCTGAAGTGCAGCGCCTGGTCAACGAACAGATACTCGCCAATGCCCCGACCCGCATCGAGCAGATGACCCTCGATCAGGCCAAGGCCAAGGGTGCTGCGGCCCTGTTCGAAGCCAAGTACGCCGACAGTGTGCGGGTGCTAACCATTGGCGCCGATGATTTCTCCATCGAGCTGTGCGGCGGCACCCACGTGGCTCGCAGCGGCGACATCGGCTGCTTCCACATCGTCGGCGAGCAGGGGATTGCCGCCGGCGTGCGCCGTATCGAGGCGATCACCGGCGAGGGGGCGCTGGCCTACTTCCGCGAGCAGGAAACGCGCCTGGCGCGCATCGGCGAGCGCCTCAAGGCCAAGCCGGAACAGGTCGAGGAGCGCGTCGAGTCGTTGGTGGAGCGCAATCGCAGCCTGGAAAAGGAACTCGAGCGTCTCAAGGCCAAGCTGGCCAGCGCTGCCGGCAGCGACATGCTGAGCCAGGCCCACGAAATTGCCGGCGTCAAGGTGCTGGCCACACAGCTCGATGGCGTCTCCGCCAAGGAGCTGCGCGGCGTGCTCGACCAGCTCAAGAACAAGCTGGGTTCAGGCATCGTGGTGCTGGGTGTGAGCGACAGGGAGGCCGGCAAGGTGAGCCTGATCGCCGGCGTCACCGACGACTTGACCGACAGGGTAAGGGCCGGCGAGCTGGTCAATCACGTGGCGACACAGGTGGGCGGCAAGGGCGGTGGGCGCGCCGACATGGCTCAGGCCGGCGGCAGCGACGTTACCGCCCTGCCGGCGGCCCTGGCGAGCGTTTCCGCCTGGGTCGAGCAGCGACTGCAGTAACGGGGCACAGGGCACGACTTTCACTCATCCGAGCGTGAATCGTTCGACAAGCGAGGGAAAACCGTAGATGGCACTTTACGTACAGAAATTCGGCGGTACCTCGGTGGGCTCCGTGGAGCGCATCAAGGCCGTGGCCGAGAAGGTCAAAGGCTTCCGCGACGACGGCCACCAGATCGTGGTGGTGGTCTCCGCCATGAGTGGCGAGACCAATCGCCTGATCGGTATGGCCAATGAGATCAACGACGAGCCTACCCCCCGCGAGATGGATATGCTGGTATCCACCGGTGAGCAGGTGACCATTTCGCTGCTGGCACTGGCCCTGCACAAGCTGGGCGTGCCGGCCACCTCCTACACCGGCTCCCAGGTGGGAATTCTCACCGACAGCGCCCACACCAAGGCACGCATCCAGCGCATCGAAACCGACGAGATGCGCGATGACCTGAATGAAGGCAAGGTGGTGGTCGTGGCCGGCTTCCAGGGCGTCGACGAGGAGGGCAACATCACCACCCTCGGTCGCGGCGGCTCGGATACCACCGGGGTGGCGCTGGCGGCGGCCCTGGGCGCCGACGAGTGCCAGATCTACACCGACGTCGATGGCGTCTACACTACCGACCCGCGCGTCTGCTCCAAGGCCCAGCGGCTCGACAGTATCACCGTCGAGGAGATGCTGGAGCTGGCGAGCCTCGGCTCCAAGGTGCTGCAGATCCGCTCGGTGGAGTTTGCCGGCAAGTACAATGTCCCGCTGCGCGTGCTGTCCAGTTTTCAGGACGGCCCCGGCACCCTGATCGTTGCTGAATCCGACCAAGACGAGGACTCCATGGAAGAACCGCTGATCTCAGGTATCGCCTTCACCGCCAACGAGGCCAAGCTGACCCTGCTCAACACGCCGGACGTGCCGGGCGTGGCCTCACGCATTCTGGGCCCGATCGCCGATGCCAACATCGAAGTCGACATGATCGTGCAGAACGTGGCGCCGGCTGGCGACTACACCGACTTCACCTTCACCGTGGCCAAGGGCGACTACAAGAAGACGCTCAAGATCCTCGAGGAGCAGGTGATTCCCGATCTGGGCGGCGGCGTGGTCAATGGCGATGACAATATCGCCAAGGTGTCACTGGTCGGTGTGGGCATGCGCTCTCACGCCGGGGTCGCTTCCAAGATGTTCCGCGTGCTGGCTGACGAAAACATCAACATCCGCATGGTCTCCACCTCAGAAATCAAGATTTCGGTCGTCATCGACGAGAAACAGATGGAGCTCGCGGTTCGTGCTCTGCATACCGCTTTCGGGTTGGACAAGAGCGATATCGAAAGCGCATAGAAACACACAAGAAATTAACACGCTACGTACGACGTCATCGGATGGTTCTTCTACGCTGGGGGAAGTCAGCTGCGATGAGCGGCCGGGCTTCCCTTCAACGCTGCCGACGTGTCATGGTGGGGTTGGGTGGTGGTGCACATTGGTGCACAGTGGTAACAAGTGTTACATAATGAGAGAACTAAGCGTCGATGGGATCGACGCGCATCCCGTTGCAAGTCGTCTGAGAAGGAGATCAGTCATGCTCATCCTGACCCGCCGAGTCGGAGAAACGCTGATGATCGGCGATGACATCACCGTGACCGTCCTTGGCGTCAAGGGCAATCAGGTCCGTATAGGCGTGAATGCGCCCAAGGATGTCGCCGTACATCGTGAAGAAATCTATCAACGCATCCAGCGTGAGAAGTCCGATGAAGAAGGAGGCAGTAGCTCACACGGCTGATGCCGTGCTGCCTTCGTCCGTTCCGTTATTGAGAAACAAATAACTGAATATGCTGGACAATGCGCTGCAGAAACGATAAAGTATGCGCCGTGTCGTTGAGGGAGAGGTGGCCGAGTGGCTGAAGGCGCTCCCCTGCTAAGGGAGTATGGGGTTTATAGCCCCATCGAGGGTTCGAATCCCTCCCTCTCCGCCATGCGACACGTAGCCGTTGTACGAAATGTGATATGCGCCCGTAGCTCAGCTGGATAGAGTACCTGACTACGAATCAGGTGGTCGGAGGTTCGAATCCTCCCGGGCGCGCCACGAAGCATGCTGAAGGATCGTTACGATCATTGGGTCATGGCTCCGGGTGTCACCAAGTTCGATGCAGTGGTGTGAGTCAAGGCAGGATCCTGGATCTTGCGTCAGCGCCCGTAGCTCAGCTGGATAGAGTACCTGACTACGAATCAGGTGGTCGGAGGTTCGAATCCTCCCGGGCGCGCCAGATACCGACCCGTCCTCTTTCGAGGGCGGGTCTTTTGCTTACCGCCTCTGTTCCTGCAGGGGCTCACGTATCGACTGGCCGGAACGGCAGGATGCCGGTGGCGCGATCGTTTGGGTGCCCATCATGACGATGGGCACCCTTTTTTTGCTCGTCTCTTTCCCTGCTTCCCGGCGCCTGATCGTTCCAGGTAACCTGCAGACGCCCGTCTCAGGCTCGCTCTTCAGCCTGGTGGCAGGCCATTGCCTCTTTTGCGTCGAGGCCGGCCATCAGCGCATCCAGGTCGTTGATACGCTTCAGCGCATGAAAGCGGCGTTCGGCTTCGCTGTCTCGCTGGCGCATGTGATTGAGCCACTGCTTCACCAGGGAGGTAACAATGCGACCGGGAAGTGTGGTACGTTGCAATGCAGCATACTCGGCCAGGATGGCGGCACGATGGCGCCATTGGGTGGAGGGGAGCTGCTCGCCGGTGTCGAGCCAGTGGCGGATGCGCTGAGCCAGGAGCGGGTCGGCAAGGGCGCCGCGGCCGAGCATGACGTCGCGGCAGCCGGAGAGCGTACGCGCCTTCCAGTAGTCCTCGAGGCTCCAGATGTCGCCGTTGGCGACAACCGGAATGTGAAGGTGCCGACGAATGCGTGCGATCCACTCCCAGTGGGCCGGTGGACGATAGCCCTCGTCGCGGGTTCGCGCGTGTACGACGAGCTGTGTCGCGCCACCGTCCTCAGCCGCCTTGGCGCAGTCGAGCGCCAGGCGCCGATGGGAGAAGCCGAGGCGGATCTTTGCCGTGACCGGTATTTGGCTTCCCACGGCTCGGTGGACGGCCGCAACGGCGGCATGGACGCGGCGAGGGTCGCGTAACAGCGAAGCGCCGCCGTCGTGACGGTTGACCAGCTTTGCCGGGCAGCCGAAATTGAGATCGATGGCGCTGGCGCCCAGCTCTCTGGCCTGTTCGGCGTTGGCCGCCAAGGCAGCTGGTTCGCTGCCGAGCAGCTGAAGGGCCACGGGAACGCCCGAGGGCGTTCGTACCCGTGTGGCAAGCTCGGGGCAGTGGCGCAGGAAGACTTTCGGCGGCAGTCGGGCATCGACCACGCGGACGAACTCCGTTACCGCCCAGTCGAAGCCGGGGCGGCGGGTAAGGAGGTCGCGGGCATGGGCGTCGATCACGCCTTCCATGGGCGCGAGACCGATCCTGCCTTGTAGTAAAACAACAACGCTGGCTTCCACCATGGGGTGCTTGCAATTCATCCGGAGTGTGGCAGTTTATATGGCCAACTTTTTTACGATTGGCGACATGTTTGCGGCAGTTAGTTAACAAGTCGTGCAGAATGAGGGAGAGCAATCATGCAGGATCAGCAGTTGCTGCTCGACGGCCTTGCCCTGATGGGCGTTGGTATGGGGTTCGTTTTTGTTTTTCTTACCATCCTCGTGCTGACCACCACCCTGATGTCGCTGGTGGTGCGCCGCCTGGCCCCGACCCCGGCTCCCTCGGCCCCGGTGTCGTCTCCGACATCTCCAGCCAAGACCCAAAGCGATGACGCCGAACTCATGGCCGTCATCAGCGCCGCCGTACATCGCTATCGCCGCCGCCATCGCCGCTGAGCGGCACGGCAGCGAGCCATATTACTACACAACACGCTATCCACGGGGTCATCTTCATGAGTGAGACCAATCGCCCGCTGGGCATCACCGACGTCGTCCTGCGCGACGCCCACCAGTCGCTGTTCGCCACCCGGATGCGGCTCGACGACATGCTGCCGATTGCCGAGAAACTCGATCGGGTCGGCTTCTGGTCGCTGGAGTCCTGGGGTGGCGCAACCTTCGACGCCTGTATCCGCTACCTCGGCGAGGATCCGTGGGAGCGGATACGGGCGTTGAAGGAGGCCATGCCCAATACCCCGCAGCAGATGCTGCTGCGAGGCCAGAACCTGCTTGGCTACCGCCACTATGCCGACGACGTGGTGGATCGCTTCGTCGAGCGTGCCAAGACCAACGGCGTGGACGTGTTCCGCGTATTCGACGCCATGAACGACCCGCGTAACTTGGAGCGGGCCATCAAGGCCGTGCGTGACGTGGGCGGCCACGCGCAGGGCACCATCTCCTACACCGTGAGTCCGGTGCACACGCTGGACAGTTGGGTGGAGTTGGCCGAAACCATCGCCGACATGGGGGCCGACTCCCTGGCGATCAAGGACATGGCCGGCCTGCTGGCACCCTACGATGCCTATGAGCTGGTCACGCGCCTGAAGAAGGTGCTATCAATCCCGATCCACATGCAGTGCCATGCCACCACGGGCATGTCCACCGCCACCATCCTCAAGGCTGTCGAGGCAGGCATCGATAACGTCGATACCGCTATCTCCTCGATGTCGATGACCTATGGCCACAGTCCGACCGAATCGGTGGTGGCGATCCTCAAGGGCACCCAGCGCGATACCAATCTCGATCTCGAACTGCTCGAGGAGATTGCCGGCTATTTTCGCGAGGTGCGCAAGAAGTACGCCGCCTTCGAGGGTTCACTGAAGGGTATCGACTCGCGCATCCTGGTGGCTCAGGTTCCGGGCGGCATGCTCACCAATATGGAAGGTCAGCTCAAGGAGCAGGGCGCCGGCGACAAGCTCGACGACGTGCTCCTTGAAATTCCTCGCGTTCGCGAGGACCTGGGCTTCATCCCGCTGGTCACGCCCACGTCGCAGATCGTCGGCACCCAGGCGGTGATGAACGTGATGATGGGCGAACGCTACAAGTCGATCTCAAAGGAAGTGCAGGCGCTGCTCAAGGGCGAGTATGGCGCCGCGCCGGCTCCCTTGAACAAGGAGCTGCAGAACCGTGTGCTCGAGGGTGGCGAGCCCATCACTTGCCGCCCCGCCGATCTGCTCGAGGCCGAAATGGAGCGCCTTGCCAGCGAGCTTAAGGAAAAGGCCAAGACCGAAGGCGTGCGGCTTGCCGAGGGCGAGCGCGTGATCGATGACGTGCTGACCTACGCGCTGTTCCCGCAGATAGGCCTCAAGTTCCTCAAGAACCGCGACAATCCCGAGGCCTTCGAGCCGGTGCCCCAGGCCCCGGATCAGGGAGGCGCCAGCGCCAACCTGCCCGTCGAGTCCAAGCCGGGCGGCGCCGTGGCCAAGCCCACGGCCAGTGTGCCTGCCGGCCCCGAGACTTACACGGTTACGGTCAACGGTAAGCAGTACGTGGTCGAGGTTGCCGAGGGTGGCGAGATCGGCAGCGTAACGCAGCCGGCCGGGCAAGCGGCTGCGCAGCCTGCCGAAAGCGCCCCGGCCTCCAGCGGCGAGGCGATCGCTGCACCGCTGGCGGGGAATATCTTCAAGGTCAACGTGCGCCCTGGCGACAGCGTCAAGGAAGGCGATGTGGTGATCATCCTCGAAGCGATGAAGATGGAAACCGAAGTGCGGGCCGCCACCGGAGGCACCGTTTCCGAGGTCTTGGTCGGTGAGGGCGACAGCGTCTCCGTCGGCGACACCCTGATCGTGCTCTAAGGATCTCTATCATGGATAAGCTATTGACCCTGTGGGAGGGTTCGGGCCTCTATAACCTGACCTTGGGTCAGGCGGTCATGATCCTGGTAGGCCTGGGGCTGCTCTATCTCGCCATCCACAAGAAGTTCGAGCCGCTGCTGCTGGTGCCGATCGGCTTCGGCGGGATACTGGCCAACATACCGGAGGCGGGGCTTGCCATCTCGGCGCTGGACCAAGCCATCGAGGTGGCCCGCCCGGCGGTGCTGCAGCAGGTGGCCATGGCACTGGGGGCGACTCTCGATCCGCTGGCCGGCGAGGAAGCCTGGCGCGTCACCTTGCGGGCGCTGGTCGACAACGGTGCCGCGCCGGATCAGATCCGCGCTGCACGGGACGTGGCCATGAACGTCGGCTACGGCGACGGCCTGCTGTACGTCTTCTACTCCGTCGCCGTCGCCTCGGGCATTGCACCCCTGCTGATCTTCATGGGCGTGGGGGCGATGACCGACTTCGGCCCCCTGCTGGCCAATCCGCGCACCCTGTTCCTGGGGGCGGCAGCGCAATTCGGCATCTTTGCCACCCTGTTCGGCGCGGTAGGCATGTCGGCCCTGGGCTGGATGGACTTCTCCCTTGAGCAGGCCGCCGCCATCGGCATCATCGGCGGCGCCGACGGTCCGACCTCGATTTATGTCTCGAGCGTGCTGGCCCCGGAGCTGCTCGGCGCCATCGCGGTGGCAGCCTATGCCTATATGGCATTGGTGCCGATGCTCCAGCCGCCGATCATGAAGCTGCTCACCACCCGCAAGGAACGCGAGATCACCATGACCCAGCTGCGGCCGGTCTCCAAGCTGGAAAAGATCGTCTTTCCGCTTGCGCTGCTTATGCTGGTCGCGCTGTTCTTGCCGGATGCCGCGCCGCTGCTGGGCATGTTCTGCTTCGGCAACCTGATGCGCGAGTGCGGCGTGGTGGAACGCTTGACCGATACGGCCCAGAACGCGCTGATCAATATCGTCACCATCGTGCTTGGGCTGGCCGTGGGGTCACGACTGATGGCCGAAACCTTCCTGGCCGTCGAAACGCTGGGCATCATGGCGCTGGGTATGGTGGCCTTCGCCATCGGCACCGCAGCGGGGGTGCTCATGGCCAAGCTGATGAACCTCATGAGCCGCATGCCCATCAACCCGCTGATCGGGGCGGCCGGGGTATCGGCAGTGCCCATGGCGGCCAGGGTGGCCAACAAGGTGGGGCTGGAGTCGAACCCTCACAACTTCCTGCTGATGCATGCCATGGGCCCCAACGTGGCCGGGGTTATCGGCTCGGCGGTGGCGGCGGGGGTGATGATCAAGTACCTGGGATAACAGCCGTCCTGTTCTGAAACGAAACGCCCACCGGTGGGGTACTGCCGGTGGGCGTTTTGCTTGCTCGGGCTCTCTGCCCATCTCGGTCACGACGTGGTAACACTGTCGGATCGACTGTTGGTGCCGGCTCCAGCAGGGCTCTCCTGAGCCAGTTCGAGGTCTTCGTCCACCCACAGCTGACAGGCGAGCCGGTATCCCTCATCGAGACGCCCGCCGAGCATCTTCTTCTCTTTCCAGTTGGGCTCCGGCAGCGACTCGCCGCCCTTGAGCACCTTGCACATGCACTTGGCACATTTACCCATGCCACAGCCGTAGCTCAGGTGAGGGTAAGGAAACTGGCGGATCCCGGCGCGTACGACCAGATTGGTATTGGGCTGGACGTCGCCTTCGAAGACCTCGCCGTTCTTGTGAATCTTGATCAGGGGCATGGCAATCACCTGCTCTCATTTGTCGTCAGTTCGTGCACCGTTCTCGACTGCACGGCGGCTGTGTTGCCGTATGGCATATGGTATACCATGTGCCACTAAATCCATTTCGTCAAGCCCCACTTTCGCCACCCAAGGCCCGATAAACGACACCCCGGCGGTGGCCGGGGTGTCGTCTCGTATCGCACCGGGGTATTGCTATATCAACAGGATGACGGCCAGCAGCGAGGCCACGACGATGCCCGAGATCACCGGCACGAAGTTACGCCGCACCAGGGCTGCTGGGCTTACCCCGGCGATACCGGCATCAGCCGCCACCCCGAAGGCCCAGGCCGCCAGGGTACCGCCACCGGCGAAGATCGCGGCTACCTGCCCCAGCGCTGCCAGCACATGCACATCGACACCTGCGCCGGTACCCAGCGCACCCGACAGTGAGCCCACCAGCGGCAGGCCGGAGAAGCCCGAGCCGTCCATGCCGGAAAGCAGGCCAATGAATGCCATGCCGAACACCAGCAGGAAGACATTGCCATCTATGTAGTGGCCGATGTTATGGCCGATATCGAAGAGGAAGCCAGCCGCGCCGGCACCGATCACCTCGGCAGAGTGCCCGGGATGGCCCAGGAAGAAGAACCCGGCAATTGGAATGATCGGCGCGAAGATCTTGATGGCGAAGAAGAAACCTTCACGGGTGTAGCTGCTGATACCATCCAGGGCGTGGTGGCCGTGTGAGGCAAACGAGGAGAGCACCAGCAGCACGGTAGCGGTGCCACCCAGCAGCGCCGTGGCGCCGCCGCCGCGAATCGCCTGGTCGGGGAGGAACAGGGCGCGATAGATCATCAATCCGGCAATACCGATCAGAATCGCCGGGACGGCAATGGCGAAGATCCTTGCATAAGGGCCGGCTTCCGGCTGGTTCTCTTCCTTGACGGTATTCGCTTCGACCGCCGCGGCACCTGCCGAGCGGGGAGAGAAGACCTCATCCGTCTTGGGGGCTTCCAGAACGCCGGAGCGCATGTCCCGACGCAGGTGCAGGCAGGCGAGGGAGATTGCCACCACGCCGACCACCAGCGAGAACAGCAAGGTATAGGGCACCAGCGTGGTGGTGTCGATACCGGCAGCGCCCGCCGTCAGGCGGCTCGCGCCCTGGATGACGGGGTCGGCCGAGAGTGCCATGCCGTGGCCGAACAGGTTCACCGCCATGGCGGCGCCGATGGCCGGCAGCCCTACCTGCATGGCGACAGGGATCAATACGGTACCGACCAGGGCAACGGCGGGTGTCGGCCAGAAGAAGGCGGCGGCAATGTACATGGTGATGCCGACGACGAAGAAGGCCGTCCAGGGTCCCACCATCAGTTTCTTCATCGGTGCCACCATGAGCCTGTCCGCTCCTTGGCTCTGCAGCGATTTGAGCATGGCAACCATCAGTGCGATGACCAACATGATGTCGAAGAGCTCGGTGCCGGCATTGAGTAGCGCCCGGAAGACTACCTGAACGGCGAAGATCAGCTGATTGAGGCCGCCTTCGTGAGGGGCCTCGGCCAGCAGACCCAGCATGAAGATACCGGCAATGGAAGGGATGATGACACCCTTGCGGAAACCGATGGAGACGAATATCGCCAGGATCACCAGCAGGAAGACCCAGTGCGATGCGGTTAGTTGTACCTGTTCGAGTTGTTCCATGTTGCACCTTGTCGTGTCGTCAGGCTTGGGCGAGGGCGGTACCGAGGCTGTCGGCGGCCCATCGTCTGCTTGTAGTTGTCGGTTGCTGAATTGCCACGGTCGTGTTGCCTTGCATGTCACGAAAGCGGTGCTGACGCCTTTCGCACATGAGTCTGGTCAGGTCGTGTTTCGTCGCATCTTTTTCTCCTGTGTCGAGAGTGGCTATCCATGAGGAATCGTTAGCCGGGCTAACCCAGCATCAAGCCGCCATAGGCCAGGGCGCCGACCACCACGAGGGCGGGGTGCGCCTTGAAACGGAACAGGGCGATGGCCGAGATGGCCGCTATGATCAGGGTGTGGATGAGCCCCGCACCGGCCAGCCCTTCGGCGAAGAAGCTCAGCACCAGGGCGGCCATCATGATGGCGATGACAGGGCGCACCCACTGGCTCATGCGCTTGACCCGCGGCGAATCCCGATAGCGATAGAGCAGCCCCAGGGCGCCCAGCATCAGCAGCAGCGTGGGCACCACCGTGGCGAGGACGGCCACCACAGCACCACCGACGCCGGCCACTTCATAGCCGACATAGCCGGCCATCTTGGTGGCGATCGGGCTGGGCAAGGCGTTGCCCAGCCCCAGTACCTCGGCGAATTCCTGGGCGTTCATCCAGCCATAGCGCCCCACCACCTCGGCCTCGATCAGCGGGATGATGGCGGGCCCGCCGCCGTAGCCGATGATGTTGGGAATGAAGAAGGCGAGAAAAAGCTGTGCGTAGATCATCGTGTCGCCTCCCCGGACGTCTTGCTCTTGCTCTTGGTCAGGGGGGGAAGCATGGCGGCGACCAGCAGGGCGCCGATCACCAGCCCCGGGTGCACGCCGAGCCCATAGATCAGCCCGCCTGCCGCACCCGCCATGAGCAAGCTGACGCTCCAGCCCAGTGCCAGGCGTGACTTGTTCAGAAAATCCCAGGCGAGCTGGGCCATCATTACCATCACCACCGGCACCATTCCCTGGCTCATGCCGTATATCCAGCCTACGTCCCGATAGCGGCTGAAAAGACCGAGCAGCAGAATCATGACGATGATCATCGGCAGGATCACGGCCAAGATCGCGTTGACACAGCCAAGCGCTCCGCCGACACGAAAGCCGATATAGCCGGGCATCTTCGTGGCGATGGGCCCGGGCAAGGTATTGGCGATGGCCAGGATGTCGGCAAACTCCTCGTCCTCCATCCAGCCGTGCCGTTTGACCACTTCCTGGTGTACCAAAGGGATCATCGAAGGGCCGCCGCCGAAGCCTAGAAGGCCGATTCGGAGAAAGGAGAAGAACAGCTTGCCCTGTTGCGATGGCGTCATGTCCGTGGGTGTCCTTGTCTGAAATCAATGATTATTTCTTGAAAAACAACATAGTGTATAAGACCGATTTGTATTTTTTCTAGAAATAATCGATTATTTGACCTAGATTAGGTTGCAGAAAGCCACTTCGTCAAGACCGGTATACCAAATTCCAAAAAACGAAGGGAGTCACGCCATGGCCAACCCGCTCAAGCAGGGCAGCGCCACTGCTGCCAGCAGGATCTACGAAACTCTGCGCCAGGATTTGCTCAATGGCCGCTACCGTGCAGGGGAGCGGCTATCGATCGCTTTGTTACGGGATACGTATGAGGTGGGCCTGAGTCCGCTGCGCGAAGCACTCAATCGACTGGCAGCCTACGGCCTGCTGCGCCAGGAAAATCAGCGCGGCTTTCGCGTGCTGGAACTCTCCCAGGACGAACTCGCCGATATCACCGAGATGCGCCGCCAGCTCGAGGGCATGGCACTCGAGCTGGCGATCCTGCGTGGCGACGAGGAGTGGGAGTCTCAGCTGCTGGCAGCCAACCATCGACTTTCCAAGGCCAATGCCCACACCCCAGTAGTGGAGTGGGAGCATCTGCATTCGCGCTTCCACAATGCCTTGGTGGCGCCATGCGGCTCGGCCTGGCTATTGCGCTTCATCTCGCAGCTTCACGATCAGTTCGACCGCTATCGGCGCGTGGCGCCGCGCGCCCAGGAGTTGCGCCACCAGCTCGACTCACAGCATCAGGAGCTGGTGGATCTGGCCCTTGCCCGCGACTCGCGCCGCGCTCGGTCGCTGATCGAGGACCACATCACCCTGTCCAGCGAAGTGGCCATGCGCAGCTGCCGATAGCAGGGCAGCCCGAGAGGCGTGAGGGCTTTACAGCGCCGGTGGGATTCGGCTAGTGTTGGTCTATGGTATACCAAAGGTCTTGCCTTGCCCTGATGAGAGCCGGCTGCCTGCCATGACGTCACACGCCGCGCAGGCGCCGAAGGAGAGCGGGATGGAAAAGCGGATCGAAAGCCGAGTGGAAAGTCGCAAGGAAAGCTACGTTCTGACAGAGATGACCTGGCCGGAGGTCGAAGAGGCGCTGCAGCATGTCAGGATGGCCATCGTGCCCGTCGGCGCCCACGAGCAGCACGGGCCGCATATGAACGAGAGCTGCGATGCGGTGCTGGCCACCGAGATGGCCAAGCGCCTCGCCGAGGTGCTGCACCCCCAGGTGCTGGTGACGCCAACGGTCAACATGGGGGTTTCGCCGCACCATTTGAACTTTCCCGGCACCATCAGCCTGCGTCCCGAGACGCTGCTGGCCGTGTTGCGCGACATGGTGGTCTCGCTCCAGCGTCACGGCATCGACAAGGTGTTGTTCCTCAATAGTCACGGTGGCAATCAGGGCACGCTGGGTCTGGCCTGTGCCAGCTTCGTTCAGGAGCTGGGCGTGGAGTGCTATTACGCCAAGACCACGGCCTCCGCCAAGAAGGCCATGAAAGAGCACATAACCTCGCCCCTGTTCGGCCACAGCTGCGAGCGTGAAGTTTCCGAAGCGTATTATCTCGCGCCTCATCTGGTGCGTCGCGAGCGGCTGGAGAAGGGCGATATCGTCAGCGGCGGTCGCTGGGAGAGCATGCGCCCCGGCAACCCCATCCAGGGCTACTACCGCTACGAGGAGATGACACGTAACGGCTGTATCGGCGATGCCACCAAGGCGAGTCTTGCCATCGGCAAGGCAATCGTAGAAGAGGCATTGGAAGAGCTATCGGCGGCACTGCGGCCGCTGCTGGCCGAGCCAAGCGGGGCTCAGGCGGGTTACGGCGAGCGGGAGCTTGCCGGTTGAGGCCATCTTGCCGCTCAGAGCGAGCAGATGGTTAACGCAACGGCGGTCACAACAAGAGAGATCATCAACATGTACATTATCCTGACAAGCAAGCTGGGCGAGTACGATGCCAGGCCTGGCCAGGGCATCTCGCCTGTCGAATCCTATGAGTACTTCTTCTACGGCAAGAAAAAGGCCGATTTCACCATTGCCGAAATCAGTGGCGATCAGGGCCGCGTCAGCATCGTCGAGACCGGCGAAGGCGGCAAGACCAACAGCGTGCCGCTCAAGTTCTTCGAGCGCTTCGAGACGGTCGAGGCGGCGCGTGCCGAACTCAAGCAGTTGGTGACCTTCGGCAACATCGATGCGCGACTGGAGAAGGCTCCACTGCACTGAGGTTTTCTCCATTTGGCCAATGATCCTCGCGCTTTGAGTGTGGGGCATGCCACCCTGTCTTGGCCCTTCGTGCACCAGATACCGCTGTGCTTGCTGGGTATGGTAAAATGTAAGGCCACCCACAGACACTAGCTTGCCGAAGGTAGCCCGAATGGCCGAGACCTGGACCCAGGAAGACCTCTCACCTATCCGTGACAAGGTTTATACCTATCTCAAGGACGCCATTCTTCGCGGTGAGTACAAGGCGGGCGATCGTCTGGTCGAGCGGGTTCTGGCTGAAAAGCTGCACATCAGTCGCACGCCCATCCGCGAGGCGCTGTTTCGGCTCGAGACTCAGCGTTTCGTGCGCACGGTGCCGCGTAAGGGCGTGGTGGTCAACGAGATCACCCAGGCCGAGATCCTCGAGGTATTCATGATCCTGGCTTCGCTCGAGTCGCTTGCCGCTCGCCTCGCGGCCCAGAAGGTCAACGACGCCATCATCGCCGAGATCGACCAGCTCGTGGCCGAGATGGAAGAAGCCCTGAGCAATGGCGGTGGCGACGAGGTAGAGCTCAACGTCAAGTACAATGAGCTTATCGGGCGGGCCTCGGGCAATCCCAAGCTCCACGAGATGCTGGTCGATCTCAAGGACTACGTGCGCGCTTTCTCCAATCTCAGTAGTGCCGTGCCCGGCCGCACAAAAGCGGCCCTGCGTGAGCATCAAGATGTGCTGAACGCGATCCGTAGCGGCGAAGAGGATCTGGCCGAGAGCTTTACCCGGATTCACCTCGAGAAGTCCCGCAAGGCCTACATGAGCCATTCTCAGGTTTGAAGCCAGGTAAGTAGGCACAACGAAACCGGGCGCTTTTTAGCGCCCGGTTCGCGTTTCTCAGGTCGGTCGAAGACGTCGCCAGGCCCTGGCCATCACACTCCTTCGACAAGCCGAATATCTCTGATCGCGCCATCGCCGAGTGCTTCAAGCGCTGCACCGTATGCCTCGCCATCGTGCGTCGCGCGGGCACTTTCCAAATCGGGAAACTCGATGATGATGGTGCGGTCCTGCTGGCCGTCCTCATAAGCGAAGGCTGCCACATCTCTGGCAAGGAAGATGCCGCCACCCGCAGCGATAGCCGGAACGGCCAGCTTTATGTAGCTGGCATACTTCGTCGAATCCGATATTTCACGGTAGCAAGAGACCCAGTAGGCTTTGCTCATCTTCGAGCTCCTCAAGGATATGGGGAAGAAGCGATTCTTTTCTCGGTGTTGGCGGCTTGTCGTGCTGCGTAACCGCAGCGGCTAGCCTATGACCAGCGGTGAGGAAAGATTTTTCAGCGCTCGGCTCACGCTCATGGCGACGATATAGCCGGTCTTGGGGTTGTTCGGCGAAGGGGTGTTCTGCACCTCGATGCGTACCTCACCAAACAGGCCCTTGGCCGAGACTTCGTGAACGTTCTTGTCGATGGTGGGGTCGACCAGAACCCGGACCTCGGTGGCCTCGAAGCCCACGCCCGCCAGGCTTAGCGCCGCAGAGACGTTGACACTCTCGGGGAACACGCGGGATGACTCGCGGGCGTTGCCCTCGAAGATCACCGTCGGCTGGGTGACCGTGTCGAGATCCACCACTTCCTCGGCGAAAGTGCCGCGCCAGGCCTTGACCGGCTTGCGGGTGGTGAGGGTGACTCGTTCGAGCGGACCCTGGGCGGCGGCGGCGATGCGGTCGAGGCCGGCGATCGCTGCCGAGGGCACCAGCACCCGTCTGCCGTGCCGGCTGGCACTGGCCATGACCCGGTCATATAGCGCCTGGTCGCAGAAGGCGCCGACCGACACCACCATGAAGTCGCAGCCATGGGCGAGCGATGTCTCGGCGTAGCGGATCACGGCCGCGTGGCCAGCGGTTTCGACTACCACGTCAGGGCGGCAGGCGAAGAAAACCTCTTCGCTGTCGGTGACCAGGACGCTCTCTAGTGCCGCCGTGCCGGCGTACTTGGAGGTGTCGCGCACCAGGACGGCGGCCAGCCGGGTGTCGCCCGCCTGGCCGTTCAGGATGGCGTCGGCGACGTCTTTGCCCGCCGTGCCATAGCCGATGAGTCCAACGTTAAGCATGTATGGCACTCCTACACTTCCGCCCTGGGCGTGACCTGGCGAGCGCCGGCAGCACCCCCCTTGGGCGTCTCATCCCAGGAGACCTTGACGTCACCCTTGAGGAAGGTCTGACAGGCGAGGCGATAGCCCTGGGAGAGTTCCTCGGCCGAGAGCAGCTTTTCTTCCTTCTTCTTCACGGCATCGGTGTTCTCGCGTCCTTCCTCGACCAGGCACTTGCAGGTGCCGCACAGGCCACCGCCGCACTTGAACGGGATGCCGCCCTTTTCGCGCAGCGATACGCGCAAAAGGTTGGAATCTTCGGGGGCGCTGACCACCTTGCCTTCGTTGGTGATGAAAGTGATGTCCGGCATATCGATTACCTCGCTGGGTCCGGTGATGCGTCAGGCCACGCTGCCTTCGAGCTCATGAGTGAAGTTGAAGCTGTCTGCGTAGATACGCTCGATGTCGAGACCACGCTGGGAAAAGCTCGTCTTGGCGGCGGCGATCATCGGCGGCGGGCCGCACAGGTAGGCATCGAAAGCGCTCAGGTCGTTGAAGTCCTGGCACACGGCCTCGTGGACGAAACCGCGACGTCCGTGCCACTCGGGGCCGGCTTCCGAAAGCACCGGTACGTAATGAAAGTTGGGCAGCGTCTCCGCCCACCGCTTGAGCTGGTCATCCAGATAGAGGTCTTCCGCACGCCGCACACCCCAGTAAAGGGTGATGCTGGGGCGCTCAGGATCTTCCATCAGCGATTCGATGATGCTCTTGAGCGGTGCCAGGCCGGTGCCGCCGCCCACCATCAGCAGGTCGCGGGGGCTCGCGGTGTCGTAGCGGAAGTTGCCGTGAGGCAGCTCCACGTCGAGGGTGTCGCCGGGTTGGTAGTGCGTTTCCAGGCGGCCGGTGAAATGGCCACCGGGCACACGGCGAATGTGGAAGTCGAAAAGCTCGCCGCGGTGGGGCGATGCCATGGAGAAACTGCGTGGGCTGCCGTCATCCAGCATCACGTTGAGATACTGGCCCGGATGGAAGACCACCTCGCTGGCCGTGGGGATGCGAAGCTCCAGATGGATGACGTCGTGACTCAGCCTTTCCAGGCGCTCGATGGTGGCGACATGGAAATCAGGCGCAATGTACCCTTCGGGAAGCAGTTTGGCACTGATGGTCAGATCGCTCTGGGCACACGCCTGACAGGCCAGGGCATAGCCCTGCTCGGCCTCCTCTTCGGTCAGGCCGAAGGGGAACTCCTCATATTCGACCGTGCCTTCCACCAGCTTGACACGGCAGGCACCGCAGCCACCGAAGCGGCAGTCGTGGGCGAGCGGGAAACCTGCCCGCTCGGCGGCCTCGAGCAGCGGCTCACCTGCCTGGGCTTCGAAGCTTTCTGACGTGTCGGAGAGAGTAATACGGTAGCTCATGGCAGCCTCCTGGAGCGCACCCGTTGCAAGGCAGAGTCTTGTCGTTGTTGCCGGAAATCGGTGCTTGGCCGGTCGTCCGGGGGATCGGCAAGGGCGCGGCCGCTTGCCGACGTATCCGATGGCGGCCGGGCTTACTTCTTGATGTCGGCCTCGACCACCACTTCATGGCCGGACTCGCGTAGATGATCCTGGAGCGCCTGCAGGGCGGCCAGACCGGCCTGGGTATCCTGCTCGCCGTTGCCGCCGCTCAGGCCCACACCGCCGATCACCTCGCCATCGACGACGATGGGAAAGCCGCCGACGAATACCGCGAACTTGCCCTCGAAGCTCCACTGGATGCCGAAGGCCTCGTTGCCAGGCAGTGCCGGGCCGTTGGGAGCGGTGTTGAACAGGTGGGTCGAGCGCTTGTGGCCGGCAGCAGTGAATGCCTTGTTCCAGGCGATCTGCGGGCCAGTGACACGGGCGCCGTTCATACGCTCGAGTGCCAGCGGGTAGCCGCCGTCATCCACCACGCAGATGGTTTCCAGCACGCCGATCTCCTCGGAGCGCTTCTTGGCGGCCTCCACCATCAGCTTGGCTTCTTCCAGTTCCAGTCGGAAAACCTGTTTCATGGGTGTCACCTTGTCGTCAGGGTTGTCGTTGTAAATGCCGCGCTCAGCGGCCGAGGTAGACGGTCTTGGTCTGGGTGAAGAAATCCAGCCCGGCGCGTCCCGATTCACGGAACGTGGAAGTGCTCGACTGCTTCAGTCCGCCGAAGGGGGCGTTGACCAGATTCCCGGTGGTGGTGCGGTTGACCTTCACCGTGCCGGCCTGAATATCGAGCGGGAAGCGCTGGATATAGCCGATGTCGTTGGTCACCAGGGCGGCAGCGAGGCCGTAGGGCGTGTCGTTGGCCTTGGCGATGGCGTCCTCGTAGCCGTCCACGTCGATCACTGCGACCACCGGGCCGAAGATCTCCTCGCGGGCGATGCGCATTTCCTGGGTCACATCGCTGAAGATCGCCGGGGCCACATAGAAGCCCTTGGCGTAGTCGCCCTCTGTCAGGTGTTCGCCGCCATGAACGTGGGTGGCTTCCTGCTTGCCCGCCTCGACGTAGCCGAGCACGGTGTCGAGCTGCTGGCGGGTGGCCAGCGGGCCGATCTGAGTGCCTTCGCTCATGCCGTTGCCGATCTTCAGCGTCTTGACCTTCTCCACCAGCCGCGTGAGGTACTCTTCTTTCAGGCTGCGTGCGATCAGCACCCGGCTGGTGCCGGTGCAGGCCTGGCCGGTCAGTGAAAAACCGCCCTTCACGGTCAAATCCACTGCGGTGTCGATGTCGGCGTCTGCCAGCACGATTAGCGGATTCTTGCCGCCGAGCTCCATCTGGGTACGGGTGGCCATGGCCGCTGCGCGGTGAATGCGCTCGCCCGCTGCGGTGGAGCCGGTGAAGGAGATCGCCTTGACGATCGGGTTGGCGGTGATCTCCTCGCCGATGGACGAGGCGGCGCCGGTGATGAAATTGAACACCCCGGCCGGTACGCCGGCGTGATGCAGGGCTTCGGCCAGGCGGTAGCCGATCAGCGGGGCGTCCGACGAGGGCTTGAATACCACGGTATTGCCGGTGATCAGCGCCGGGGCGATCTTGCGCGCCGGAATCGAGATCGGGAAATTCCAGGGGGTGATGATGGTCGCCACGCCCAGCGGCTCGCGCTGGGTGTAGACCATCATCTTGGCGTCGTCCTGAGGAAAGGTTTCGCCGGTGATGGTCTGGCCTTCTACGGCATAAAAGCGCAGGGTCTGGGCCGAACGGGTCACTTCGTCGCGGCTGTTGGCGAGCAGCTTGCCCTCTTCGCGGGTCAGCTCCTCGGCGAACTGCTCGACGTTCTCCATCAAGTAGTCGGCTGCGCGATTGAGGATCTTGGCGCGCTGCGAGATGGGGGTCTCGCGCCAGGTAGCGAAGGCACGATCCGCCGCGCTGATGGCCTGGCGGGCATCTTCCACCGTGGAGGCCTGGAACCGTCCGAGCAGGTCGTCCTGGTCGGCCGGGTTGCGGTTTTCGAAGGTCTCCCCCGAAGCGCCCGCGATCCACTGACCGTCAATGTAGTTGAGAAACTGGATTGCGTTATCCAAGACGCTTACCTCTTTGTCGTCGCTGGCTGTCGTCGCTGAACTGTCACTGCTGGACTGCGTCCACTCGCTGGTGTCGTGTCATCTGCCGACCAGGGTCGGCAGATGACGTGGTGCGACGGGCTCAGGCGGCCATGTCGAGTTCGGTAATGGGCAGGTCGCTGGCGACGTAGTCGTAGTACAGCGCGGTGGTATAAAGCAGGCGCATCTGGGCGCCGATCTCGCAGATCTTGAGGCAGCGCTGCTGCAGCTCTACGGTGTCGGCATGCTCCAGCACGATCTGGTAGCCACGCTCGCCGTGAATCTCGTCGGAGACGATGTGCAGGTCGAAGAACTCGACCTCCTCGTCGGTGAAGCCGTACTTCTCGCGCAGGGTCGGGGTCTGCTTGCGGTAGATGGACGGCACCTGGGACTCCAGGCCGACGACCAGCGCCGCTACCGCGACGACCGGGTGTTCACGCATGGCCACGGCGTAGCACCAGCTCTGCAGGCCGCGAGTCGTGGGCGACATGTTGTCCGGATCCTCGACGCGCTCACGGGTGGTGCCGCAGGCCTCGGCGAAGCGGATCAGCAGGTCGGTGTGACGATCGCCACCCAGCTCTTCCTCATACATGTTCTGCAGCAGGAAGTCCTTGGCCTCTTTGAACTGCTCCGGGGTGTTTGCATAGATGTAGGCCAGGTAGTCGGCGAACGGGCCGACATAGTGGTAATGGTTCTCGGCCCACTTGGCCAGGTGCTCGCGAGACAGCTTGCCGCTGGCCCAGGCCACGCTGAACGGTGCCTTGTTGGCGCTCTTGCCTTTGATGGCGTCTTCCAGAGCGGTACGGAATTCGTCGCGGTTCATCAACTGTGCCATGGGGAGGACTCCTGTTTCGTTGCCGGTACGCCGCCTAGCCAGGCCGCGCTCTTGTTGTTTGCCATCGTGGGCCCGGAGATTGGCCGGGCTTTTTCTGGATGGCTCATGGTATACCAAAAGCCATGTAGGCAGCCTAATTTCCACTCACTCACCCTGTCAAGGCTTTTTATGACCTAGGTCAATTTCTCGTGCTCGAGTCGTGAGCATCGCTTCGGACAGACCTGATATCCAAACAAGCAAATGAATTAAAAGAAATTTTCTATATTTTGGTGACGTCTGGGTCCGGCGATGGCAGGTCGGCTGATGGAAGTTTTCGGTATACCAAACAGGATGGTATACCAAAGTTTCATGCTGAATGGTGACCGTGTTGCCACTGGAGAAGAGCAAAGGGGCAGTTGGGAAAGGCGCGCGCGAGGGGGGATGAGAGAAGGGCGATGCGAGAGGGCGGCGGTGCGAGAGAGAACCGGTGCCGAGAGAGCGGGCCTGCTCGATGCAGGCCCGCTCTCTTACCAGGGCAGGACGGCGCTGTCGGTACGCGGCTCGGTGCCGCCGCAAAGGGTGCCGCTAGCAGGGTCGCGCAAGATGATCTGGCCGCGACCGAAGGGCAGTGAATCGACGGCCTTGACGATACGGTGGCCACGCCGCGCCAGCGCCTGGGCCAGATGGTCGGGGAAGTGCGGTTCCACCTGAACGGTGGTGTCGTGAGTCCACATCCAGCGCGGCAGGTCCAGCGCGGCCTGGGGGTTGAGCTGATCATCGAGCATGGCAGTCACCACCTGCACGTGACCCTGAGGCTGCATGAAGCCGCCCATTACGCCAAACGGCCCCACGGGCTCACCGTGACGCGAGATGAAGCCGGGAATGATGGTGTGGTAAGGGCGCTTGCCCGGAGCCAGGGCGTTGACATGGTCGGCTGCCAGCGAGAACGAGCGCCCTCTGTTCTGCAGGCTGATCCCCGTGCCCGGCACCACCATGCCCGAGCCGAAGCCCTCATAGTTGCTCTGGATGAACGACACCATGTTGCCGTCACTGTCCGCGGCGGCAAGGTAAACGGTGCCGCCCTTGTGGGGGTTGCCGTGGGTCGGTTTCAGGGCGTCGCGATCGATGAGGCCGGCGCGGGCTCGCAGATACGCCGTGTCCAGCAGCTCTGCGGGGCCGGTCTTCATGGCGCTGCGCTCGCTGATGTGGTGCAGACCATCGGCATAGGCCAGTTTGGTGGCTTCGATGCGTTGGTGGAGGAGCTCGACCGGGTCGCGCGGAGGCGCACCGAGGGTCTCGAGCATGCCCAGCGCCTGCAGCGCGATCAGTCCGCTGCCGTTGGGCGGAATTTCCCAGATCTCATGGTCGCGGTAGCCCACGCTGACCGGCTCGACCCACTCAGGCCTATAGGCGGCAAGATCGCTTGAGCGCAGGAAGCCCCCGTGGCGCTGCATGAAGGTGTCCATCTGCTCGGCAAGCTCGCCGCGATAGAAGGCTTCGGCCCGGCTCTCGGCAATAGCGCTCAGGGTGGCGGCCATGGCAGCGGAGCGCCAGACCTCTCCTGGTCTTGGCGCCCTTCCCTGGGGGGCGAAATGCTCGAACCAGGGGGTGAAGGCCTCCCCCCGGCAGGCGCTGAAGCGCTGCCAGGCCTGATGCCAGGCCAACCCGGCGACCGGCGATACCGCATACCCCTGTTCGGCGTAGGCGATGGCCGGCGCCATCAGGGCGGCGAAGGGCAGGCGGCCGAAACGCTCTGAAAGCGTCGCCCAGGCGGCAGGTGCTCCGGGCACGGTGACCGGTAACGGCCCCAACTGCGGCATTTCATCGTGCCCCATGCCGATCACGGCCTCGCGGGAGATCGACTGCGGCGAGGGGCCGCTGGCGTTGAGCCCGTGAAGGCGGTTTTCGCTCCATACCAAGGCGAAGGCATCGCCGCCGATACCGTTGGCGGTGGGCTCGACCACCGTGAGCGCGGCGGCCATGGCAATGGCGGCATCTATGGCGTTGCCGCCCTGCTTGAGGACCTCCATACCCGCTTGAGCTGCCATGGGCTGGGAGGTGGCGACCATGCCCCGGTGGCCGTAGGTGGCCATGCGGCGCGAGGGGGAAGGGTAGTAATGGGGGTCGAAAGTCATGCGAAGCCTCGTGTGATCCGCTTCATGGAGTGTCGGGCATTCACGGCGCGTCGAGCAGGACCAGGCGGCCGCGTAGCCGGGATTCCAGTGCCCTCAGGTCCACGTCGACATCGCTCGGCCAGCCCACGCTGAGTCGCACGCCTTCGCTGTCGTAATCGGCGGCCTCGACCGGGGCGCCCTGGCTCTCCAGCCAGGCGCGGGCATCGGCTTCGCCGGCAAAGTCGACCTGGAGCATCAGCACGGTGCGCTCGACCACTTCTCTGCGCGGTAGCGCATCGAGCCCTCGGGCCACCGCCTGGGAATAGGCGCGGGCCAGGCCGCCGGTGCCGAGCTTGGTGCCGCCGAAATAGCGCGTCACCACGCAGCCTACCTGGCCCAGCCCGGCGCCTTCCAGCACCTGAAACATGGGGCGACCGGCCGTACCGCCGGGTTCGCCGTCGTCGGAGAAGCCGATGGCGTTCTGCTCGCCGGGCGGGCCGGCAATGTAGGCGCTGCAGTGATGGCTGGCATTGGGGTGTGCGCGCCGCGCTGCGGCCAGCAGGGCATCGAAGGCGGCAATGTCGGGCGCATGGCAGAGCCAGGCGATGAAGCGGCTCTTTTCCACTTCGGTCACATGTTCCCGCCAGGTGCCTGCCGGCAGGTCGGGTACCGGGTAGCGCATCAGTGGGTCAGCTCGGTGCCGCCCTGCTGACGCACCACGCCCATCACCATGCCCAATACCTGGATGTCGCTGTTCTTCAGGTAGATCGGCGCCATGTTCTCGTTTGCCGGCTGCAGGCGTACGCCGTTCTTCTCGATATAGAGCTTCTTCAGCGTCACTTCCTGCTGGTTGATCAACACCACGGCGGTTTCGCCGTTCTCGGCGCTTTCCTGGCGCTCGATGATGATCACGTCGCCATCGAAGATGTTGCAGTCGATCATCGAATCGCCGCGCACGCGCAGGGCGTAGGTGTTACGGCGCACCATGCAGGCGGGCGCGTGAATGGCCCCACCGCTGGGGCAGGCTTCGATGGGCAGGCCTGCCGAGACGTCTCCCAGAAGGGGCACCTCGACGAGGTCGGTGGCGTCGACGCTCGCCCAGGAGTTTTCGATGGGCAGGTTGGGAAGACGGTACAGGTAGTGCATGGAAGGTGTTGGCATTGGCATTTCCCCCCTCTTTGCGACCCTGTTGAAATGTACAGGTACTTGGCATCATATCAGGCGTCGCGTGACTGGCAAGTTCCATGCGCATGAAGCTGCCTTGACCTGGGGCAAGGGTGGCGCCGTGACGCACCTGGATCGGTAGCAGCTAAAAGCCATTCAGTGTAGCATTTCTTACGAATTTACCATTCCTGGAGAGTGCCGTTGAGCCTGCGTCTACAAGCGCAAAGCCTGGCCTGCGAACGTGACGACCGCTGGCTGTTCCGGGATCTGGACCTGGATATCCGAGCGGGCGAAATCGTGCGCGTCGAGGGGCCGAACGGCAGTGGCAAGACCACGTTGCTGAAGATTCTCTCCGGTCAATTGGCCGACTATGAAGGCGAGCTGTTCTGGGATGATCTGCCCATGCGTGAGTCCCGTGAATCCTTTCTGTCGAATCTGCTCTATCTGGGCCATGCGCCCGGGGTCAAGGCGGCGTTGACGCCGCTGGAGAACCTCGCCTGGTACCAGGCCCTGGCAGGGCACGAGCTGAGCGAGGCAGCACGCCTGGAAGCGCTGGAGGAGGTCGGCCTGGCCGGCTTCGAGGACGTGCCGGCCGGCCAGCTCTCCGCCGGGCAGCAGCGCCGCGTGGCCCTTGCTCGCTTGATCCTCACGCCGCGTCCGCTGTGGGTGCTCGATGAACCTTTCACCGCCATCGACCGTGACGGCGTGGCGGCACTCGAGCAGCGTCTGGTAGAGCACGCCCGCCGTGGTGGCTGCGTACTGGTCACCACCCACCACGAGCTGACGCCCTGCGCCGAGCTGCGCCGTATTCGTCTGGGCGGGGGAGGGGCCGATGAATTTATCTGAAAGCTCCCTGCCCAAGCGGGTCGAGATGGTTCGCGAGGAACCTCGCAGCGGGCTCGCTGTCGCAGTGTGGGCAACGTTGAAGCGGGACCTGGTACTGCTGCTGCGGCGGCGTAGCGAAGTGCTCAATCCACTGGTTTTCTTCGCCCTCGTGATCACCCTGTTCCCGATCGGAATTTCCCCCGATCCGGCGTTGCTGGCCGCCATCGCGCCAGGCCTGCTGTGGGTGGCGGCGTTGCTGGCAGCCCTGCTGTCTCTCGATAGCCTGTTCCGAGCCGATTACGACGACGGCTCGCTCGAACAACTTTTACTGACACCGCACCCGCTGGCGCTGCTCGCCCTGGCCAAGGTGGCCGTGCACTGGTTGCTTACCGGTTTGCCCCTGGCGCTGATGGCGCCGGTACTCGGGGTCATGCTGGCACTGCCTGCGGGCAGTTATGCGGTATTGGCCATTTCGCTGGCGCTGGGAAGCGCCAGTCTCAGCCTGATCGGTGCCATCGGAGCGGCGCTGACGGTGGGGCTCTCCCGCGGCGGCGTACTGCTCTCGCTGCTGGTGCTGCCTCTTTACATCCCGGTGCTGATCTTCGGTGCCGGGGCCGTCCAGGCCGCCATCTTCGGTGATGGTGTTCTGGCGCATCTGGCGATTCTCGGCGCGCTGCTGGCGCTGGCCTTGAGTCTTGCGCCGCTGGCGATCGCGGCGTCGCTGCGCATCAGTATCAACGGTTGAGAGGTTGACGAGCCATGTGGGCCTTCATAAATAAATTGCGTTCCCCCAAGTGGTTCTACGCCATCAGCGCCCGGCTGCAGCCGTGGTTCTGGGCCGCGGCGCTGATCCTCATCGGCACCGGTACGATCTGGGGGCTGGCCTACGCGCCTGCCGATTACCAGCAGGGCAACAGCTTCCGCATCATCTACGTGCACGTGCCGGCCGCCTTCTTGGCCCAGTCGATTTTCGTCTCCATGGCGATGACGGGGCTGGTGTTCATGGTTTGGAAGATCAAGATCGCCGACATGGCGGCCACCGTGATGGCCCCGCTGGGCGCCGCGATGACGTTCGTTGCGCTGTTCTCCGGGGCGGTATGGGGAGTGCCGACCTGGGGCACCTGGTGGATGTGGGATGCCCGCCTCACCTCGATGCTGATCCTGCTGTTCCTCTACCTTGGCGTCATCGCCCTGCGCGGTGCCTTCTCCAGCCGCGACAGCGCCTCGCGCGCCGCCTCGGTGCTGGCCATGGTGGGTGTCATCAACATTCCCATCATCAAGTACTCGGTGGACTGGTGGTACACCCTGCACCAGCCGGCCACCTTCACCATTACCGGGCGTGCCGCCATGCCGATGGAGATGTGGCTGCCGCTGTTGATCATGGTGCTGGGTTTCTACAGCTTCTTCATCGCCCTGGTGCTGACCCGCACGCGCAGCGAGATTCTGCGCCGTGAGTCCAACAAGCACTGGGTGCGTGAGCTGGCCGAGGAGGTGAACTGATGGCTTTCGACACCTTTCAGGAGCTGCTCGCCATGGGCGGGCATGCGCCCTACGTCTGGTCGGCCTGGGGGCTGACCCTGGCCCTGCTGCTGGGCATCGTCTTTCATGCTCGCGCCGAGCGCCGCCAGCTGTTGCGTCAGCTGCAGCGTCGGGTTCGCCGCGAAGCGCGCCAGGGCGGACGCTCCGCCGCGCCACAACCGATTCAAACTAGCAAGGGTGGGTGCACCAATGACGCCTAAACGTAAGCAAAAGCTGTTCATGTTCCTCGGCCTGGTGTCACTCGCGGCGATTGCCGTGGGGCTGACGCTCTACGCGCTGCGGGCCAATATCAACCTGTTCTTCAGTCCGATCCAGATCGCCGCCGGCGACGCGCCTTACGAACGTCAGATCCGCGCCGGCGGCATGGTCAGGGAGGGCAGTGTGCATCGCAACCCGGACAGTCTGGACGTCGAATTCACCGTCACCGACTATGTCGAGGACGTGCGCGTCCACTACAGTGGTATCCTTCCCGACCTGTTCCGTGAAGGGCAGGGTGTGGTGGTGGTGGGTCAGCTTCAGCAGGGCGGCTATATCAAGGCCGATCAGGTGCTGGCGCGTCACGACGAAAACTACATGCCGCCCGAGGTAGCCGATGCGCTCGAGGCGGCCGGCTATTCACCCGCCGACTTCCAGGCCAAGGCTGCCAAGGTGGCCAAACGCATCGAAGAGGGCGAGGCGCAAGAAGGCGCAAGCCAGTACTGAGCCGGAGTTTCCATGCAGATTGAGATGATCCCTGAAATCGGCCACTTCGCCCTCGTGATTGCACTGCTGTTCGCCGTGGTGCAATCGGTGGTGCCGCTGGCCGGTGCCACCCTGCGGCGACCGCTGTGGATGGCCTATGCCCGACCCATGGCGGCCGGACAGTTCCTGTTCGTTGCCATTGCCTATGCGGCGCTGACGACCAGCTACATGCTGGACGACTTCAGCGTGGTCAACGTGGCCAACAACTCCAACTCCATGCTGCCCTGGTACTACAAGTTCAGCGCCGTATGGGGCAACCATGAAGGCTCGGTACTGCTTTGGAGCCTGATGCTGGCCGGCTGGGGTTACTTTGCCGTGCGCTATTCCCGCGAGCTGCCACGGGACATGGTGGCCCGGGTCATCAGCGTGCTGGGCATGGTCTGCGTCGGTTTCCTGCTGTTCATCCTGGTCACATCCAACCCGTTCGACCGTCTGCTGCCGCAGATGCCCCAGGACGGCGCCGACCTCAACCCGCTGCTGCAGGACATCGGCTTGATCCTGCATCCGCCCATGCTCTACATGGGCTACGTCGGGTTTTCGGTGGTGTTCGCCTTTGCCATCGCCGCGTTGATCGGCGGTCGCCTGGATGCCGCCTGGGCGCGCTGGGCGCGTCCCTGGACGAATCTGGCCTGGGCCTTCCTCACCGTCGGCATTGCGCTGGGAAGCTGGTGGGCCTACTACGAACTGGGCTGGGGCGGCTGGTGGTTCTGGGATCCGGTCGAGAACGCCTCACTGCTGCCCTGGCTGACCGGGACCGCGCTGATGCACTCACTGGCGGTGACCGAAAAACGCGGCTCGTTCAAGAGCTGGACCCTGCTGCTGGCGATTACCACCTTCTCGCTGTCGCTGCTGGGCACCTTCCTGGTGCGCTCCGGTGTCCTGACCTCGGTGCACGCCTTTGCCAACGATCCCTCACGCGGCTTCTTCATCCTGATGCTGCTTGGCATCACCGTGGGCCTGTCGCTGTTGATCTTCGCTCTGCGTGCCCCACGCGTCAGTCACAAGGTGAGCTTCGGCTGGCTGTCCCGCGACGCGCTGTTGATGATCAACAACATCATGCTGGTGATCATCACCGTTACCGTGCTGATGGGTACCGTCTATCCGCTGCTGCTGGATGCGCTCGACCTCGGCAAGATCAGTGTGGGCCCTCCCTACTTCAACGCCCTGTTCGTGCCGCTGACGCTGATCATGTGCGTTTTCATGGGCATGGGCCCGGTGGCGCGCTGGAAAGACACCAGCAGCAAGCTGCTGATCCAGCGCCTGTGGATTGCCGCTGCCGTGGCATTGGTTCTGGGCATGGCATTGCCGCTGATCTTTGCCGAGCGCTGGAGCGCGCCGGTGGCGATCGGCCTGATCGCTGCGCTGTGGATCGTGCTGCCGATGTTCCGCGACCTGTTCGACAAGACGCGTCACGCCAGCTCGTTTGGCGCCGGGCTCAAGAAGCTCTCGTTGGCCTACTGGGGCATGCAGCTCGGTCATCTGGGCGTGGCGGTGACTATCGTCGGTGTGGCGATCGTGTCGAACTACAACATCGAGCGCAACGTGCGCATGGGCGTCGGCGACAGCGTCAGCGTGGCAGGTTATACCTTCACCATGACCGAGCTGACCAGTCGTCGCGGCCCGAACTTCCTGGCCGATCGCGCAGTGCTTGAAGTACAGCGCGACGGTAGCCGGCGCACCTTCACCATGAATCCCGAAAAGCGTCTCTATCTCGCCCGCGGCATGCCCATGACCCAGGTGGCCTTGCGCCCGGGCTTCTTCCGCGACCTCTACGTGGCCATGGGTGAAGACCTCGGTGACAACAGCTGGGCCATGCGGGTGCAGTACAAGCCCTTCGTGCGCTGGCTGTGGCTGGGGGGACTGTTGATGGCCGCCGGTGGTGTGCTGGCCGTGGCCGACAAGCGCTACCGGCGCCTGGCCACCGCCCAGGACCCGGAAGATGCCGCCGCCGCCCGCGGCGCCAAGGCGGAAGACGATCGGCAGGAGGCGACCGCATGACCCGGCGCTTGCTACTGCTACTACCGCTGATCGGGTTTCTGGGGCTCTCCCTGTTTCTCTACCAGGGGCTCTCGCTGAATCCGTTTCATCGCGACTCGGCACTGATGGCACGCGAATTCCCGGCGTTCGACATGGTGACGCTGGAGGACCCCGAGCGTCGCGTCGATCGCTCGTTGCTGGCCAACGGCGAAGTCACGCTGGTCAACGTATGGGGTGAATGGTGTCCCGAGTGCAAGCGCGAAATGCCGCAACTGCTCGACCTGGCGTCCCGTGGCATTCGCATGGTGGGCATCAGCTACAAGGACACCCGCGAGAAGGGGCTCGGTTTCCTGCAGGACTTCGGTAACCCCTTCGAGGTGAATATCTTCGATCCCGACGGCGAGCTGGCCTTCGAGCTGGGCGTATACGGTGCGCCGGAGACCTTCCTGGTCGACCGCGAAGGCATCATCCGCTATCACCACACCGGCTATATCTCGGCCAGTGACGTTCGTGAACACATCCTGCCGGAGGTGCAGAAATGGCAGTGATTCGATTGGCCCTGGTCGGCATCCTGATGATGCTGATGGCGGGCACCCTACAGGCCGGCGCCATCGAGGTGCGTGAATTCGACGACCCGGTGATGGAGCAGCGCTACCGAAGCCTGACTGCCTCGCTGCGTTGTCCCACCTGCGAGAACCAGGCCATCAACGACTCCGACGCTCCGGTTTCCGGCGACATGCGCGAGCGCGTATATCAAATGCTCATGGATGGCCGCGCCGATATGGAAATCCGTGATCACATGGTCGATAGGTTCGGCAACTACGTGCTCTACAACCCGCGTCTCGAAGGTCGAACCTTCCTGCTCTGGGGGCTGCCGGCGGGTCTGGTACTGGCCGGCGGCATTCTGGTCGCGCTGGTAGTCCGCGCGCGACGCAACGCCTCGGCCCGTGAGCTGAGTGCCGAAGAGCGTGCCCGTCTCGACGCTTTGATCAATCGCGGGAGAACAGAATGATTCAGCTATGGCTCGCCTTTGCGCTCCTGCTGCTACCCGCCCTGTGGCTCCTGGTGGCACCGCTGCGCCGGGCACGGTTGGTGCACGATGCCCAGCTCGACTTCGAGACTCACGACAAGTCCGCCGAGCAGAACGTAGCGATCTATCAGCGCCGCCTGGCGTCGCTGCAAGCCGCCTTCGAGCGCGGCGACATCGACCAGGCGCGCTTCGAAGAGGACCGCCTCGATCTCGACCGCAGCCTGCTCGAGGATACCGAGGGGCTGGAGCGTCGGCCGCTCCATTCGCCTGCCGCCGGGCGTTTTCTCGTCCCGGTGGTGGCTCTGGCCGTGGCCGTCGGCAGCGTGCTCTGGTATCAGCAGAACGGCGCCGAGGGCGATCTCGCCCTGTTCAACGCCTTTCAGGAGAGCGACTCCTTGCCCACACTGCTGGCGCGCCTCGAGCAGCAGGCCGAAAGCCAGCCGAGCAACCCCAACGTCTGGGCCACGCTCTATCCGATCTATCGCGACTCGGGGCAGGGCGAGGCGGCACTGCATGCACTGGAGAACCTGATAGCCATCGAAGGGCGTGCCAGTTCGCTACTGGCGCAGAAGGCGCAGCTCAAGTTCTTCATGGCCGACCGCACCCTGACGGAAGAGGTCCAGGCACTGGTCGACGAAACGCTGCAGCGCAACCCCAGCGAGCCGACCATCTTCGGTATGCTGGGTGTGCACGCCTTCGATCGCAGCGACTACGAGCAGGCGGTCGAGCACTGGCGCCGCGCCGTCGCCGGCATGTCCGATTCCAGCTCCGCCCAGGCGCTGCGTGAAGGCATCCAGATCGCCCAGCAGCGCATGGGCGTGGTGCCTGACGAGCAGGCAGCGGTGTCCCAGGGCCCCGGTATCCACCTCAGCGTGAGTCTCGACGAGCGTCTGCAAGGACTGCTCGACGACGATACCCGCGTGTTCATCGTCGCCCGCGACATGGAGGGCGAGCTGCCCCCGCTGGCGGTGGCCCGGGTTACCCTTGGCGATCTGCCGACGACCCTGATCATCGACGACCGCCACGCTATGTCCAGTGAAGCGATGCTGTCGCAGGTCAACGAGGTGCGCCTGCTGGTGCGTGTTACCAAGAGCGGCGGTACCACGCCCGAAACAGGCGACATGTATGGCGATCTGGAAGGCGTGCCGGTGGGCGACGTCGAGGGCGACCCCGTGGAGGTCGTGATCGACCGCGTCATCGAGTAGCCGGGATGCGCCTCACCTCGATTCGCCTGAGCGGGTTCAAGTCCTTCGTCGACCCGGTCACGGTGCCCTTCGATGGCAATATGACTGCCATCGTCGGGCCCAATGGCTGCGGCAAGTCGAACATCATCGATGCCGTGCGCTGGGTCATGGGCGAATCCTCGGCCAAGACCCTGCGCGGCGAATCGATGACCGACGTCATCTTCAACGGCTCCACCGCGCGCAAGCCGGTGGGGCAGGCCGCCATCGAGCTGCGCTTCGACAACAGCGACGGCACCATGGGCGGCGTTTACGCCCAGTACGCCGAAATCGCGGTGAAGCGTCAGGTTTCCCGCGACGGCCAGTCCAGCTATTTCTTCAACGGCCAGAAGTGTCGCCGCCGCGACATCGCCGACCTCTTCCTCGGTACCGGCCTCGGTCCGCGCTCCTACGCCATCATCGGCCAGGGGATGATCTCGCGGTTGATCGAGGCGCGCCCGGAGGAACTGCGCGCCACCCTCGAGGAGGCCGCGGGTATCTCCAAGTACAAGGAGCGGCGCCGCGAGACCGAGAGCCGCATGCGGCGTACCCGGGAGAACCTGGAGCGCCTCGAGGACATCCGTGACGAGCTCGACAAGCAGCTCGAGCGACTGCGCCGCCAGGCCGAAGCGGCACGCCGCTACCAGACCCTCAAGACTGAAGAGCACCGACTCAAGGGCGAACTGGCGCTCTTGCGCGGTCGCGCTCTGCGCGCACGTCAGAACGAAGAAGAGCACCGTGTCCGCGAACTGGAAACCGCCGTGGAGCGAGAGATCCTCGGTCTGCGCCAGTGCGAGACTCGCCTGGAAGAGGCTCGGGCCGGCCACGACGCCCTGGCAGAAACCCTGGAAGCGCGCCAGGCGCGTTTCTTCGAGACCAGCAGTGCCATCGCTCGCCTCGAACAGAGCCTCGAGCACGCGCGCAGCCGTGAGGGCCAGCTGGCCCGCGACCTGGAGAGCGCGCGCCAGGAGCTGACCGAGCTCGATCGTCTGGGCGAACACGACCGCGAGCGGTTGCTACGGCTCGACGAGAGACTCGAAACCCTGCTGCCCGAACAGGAGGAGGTGGCCGAACGACTGGCCGAGCTCGACGCCATGCTGGAAGAAGCCGAGCCCGGCGCTGAAGCCGCGGAGCAGGCCTTCGAAACCTTCAGCGAAGGCTGGCGTGAGGCCAGCCGCGAGGCCGAGCGCAGTCAGGACCGCCTGCGCGAGCTGGAGAGTCGCCTGACACGGCTCGAAGCCGACGCCCAGCGTCGGCGCCAGCAGCAGCTCGAGCTTCCCGATCTGGCCGAACTGATGGCCAGACGCGACGAACTCAAGGAGCAGCTGGCAGAGTTCGGCCTGGCCCAGGAAGAGGTCGAAGTGCGCCGCCAGCAGCTTCAGGCCGTGCGCGACGAGGCCCGTGAGGTGGCCGCGGAGCTGGAGCGCGAGCGCGAGGCCGAGCGAGGCAGGCGCAGCAGCCTGCAGGGCGAAATGGCCTCGCTGGAGGCGCTGATCCAGGCCGCCTTGAATGACTCCGACGACGCCTTGGCCAAGCACTTGGCAAACCATGAGCTTGGCGAGCTGCCGCGTCTGGGCGAGTCCCTTGAGGTCGAGCCAGGCTGGGAGGCCAGCGTCTCCTGGGTACTGGCTCCCTGGCTCAAGGCGCGCCTTGCCAGCCCCGATGCTTTCCGCACGGCCAGCGCCGAGCCGCCTGCCGAGCTGGGTGCGCTTGCATCCCACAGCGGCGTGGAATTCGCCTCGCACAGCCTTGCCGCCAGGGTGCAGGGTGCCGGTGCCGCCACGGCCTGGCTGGCAGCGATCCGCTGCGTGGACAGCAGCGAACAGGCCTGGAGCGAACGCGAGAACCTGGCGGCGGGTGAAAGCCTGCTCACACCACAGGGGCTATGGCTGGGACGCGATTGGGTGCGGCATCGCGGGCAGGGGGAAGGCCCCGATGCGCTGCTGGTCAGCCGCCGACGCCTGGGCGAGGTGACGGCCGAACTGGACGAGGTGGAAGCCCGGTTGGCAACCCGGGATCAGGACATCGAGACCCATCGGGAACGTGCCGCACAGGCCGAGCGCGATCTCGAAGCGACACGTCACGAAGAGCGCCGCCTGACCGTCGAGCAGCAGCAGCTGGCGGTGCAGGACAGCGGCCTGGCCAGCCGGCTGGAGCATCTACAGGGGCGTGCCGGGGAGCTGGCCGAGGAGCTGGCCGGTCTCGACGAGGCCTGCGCCGAGGCACGGCTCGACATCGAGGAAGCCCGAGAGCGCTGGCAGCAGGCCATGGTCAAGCTTGAAGAGGGCGCGGAGCAGCGCGAGTGGCTTGAGCGGGCGCGCAGCGATGCACGGGAGCGGCTGGCAGCGCTACGCACCCGCCAGCGCCCGCTGCAGGAGCGCGTTCAACAGTTGGCCCTGGAGCACCAGCGGCTCGCCACCGAGCGAGCCGGCCTGGCCGAGCAGCAAGGCCGTAGCGGCGATACCCGCGAACGGTTGCTGGCACGCTGCGAGGAGTTGACCGAGACACTCGAAATGCTGCGTGAGCCCGACGAGGAGCAGCGCGAGAAGCTCGACGAACTGCTGCATCGGCGCGAGGGCGACGAACGCTCGCTCAATGAAGCCAAGGCGCAGGCTGCCGAGCTGGTGGAACGCCTGCGCGAGGACGAGTTGGCGCGGCAGAGCCATGAGCGCAATCTGGAGGGCATCCGCGAGCGCTTGCAGGAGGCGCGCATGCAGGTTCAGGCGCTGGTGCTGAAGGCCGAAACCCAAGACGAGCAGCTCGCCGAGCTGGGCCATCAGGGCGCGGATCTCGAAAAGGACCTCGACCCCAATGCCACCGAGTCGGCGTGGCAGACCCGCCTCGAGGAGGTCGGCGAGCGCGTGCGGCGCCTGGGGGCGATCAACCTGGCCGCCATCGAAGAGTACGACCAGCAGGCCGAGCGGCGCGACTATCTGGAAGCCCAACAGGCCGAACTCAACGAGGCGCTGGACACCCTCGAGCGCGCGATTCGCCGCATCGATCAGGAGACGCGGACGCGTTTTCGCGACACCTTCGAGCGAGTCAACCAGGGTCTACAAGCGCTTTTCCCGCGAGTCTTCGGGGGCGGAACCGCATGGTTGACGCTGACCGGCGAGGATTTGCTGGATACCGGGGTGGCGATCATGGCGCGGCCACCGGGAAAGAAGAACAGCACCATTCATCTTCTCTCGGGTGGGGAAAAGGCACTGACTGCTTTATCGCTTGTCTTTGCCATCTTCCAACTCAATCCGGCTCCTTTCTGTATGCTCGACGAAGTCGATGCACCACTCGATGATGCCAACGTAGGGCGCTATGCAAAACTGGTGAAAGACATGTCCGAGTCGGTACAGTTCATTTATATCACCCACAACAAGATCGCCATGGAAGCGGCCGAAAGATTGATGGGGGTTACCATGCAGGAACCCGGTGTCTCACGCCTTGTGGCCGTCGGGGTGGAAGAGGCCGCTGCGTTGGCCGAAGCCTGAAAGGACTTGAAAGAGCGCGGCAAACGCGATATCAGAAGACACATCACGGTCATAACGCAGAATAGAAAAGCGAATTGACAGGGAAAGGCGCAGGGTCGAAATGACTCCAGAGCGATAATGCCAGGGCTTGACAAACAAAAAAGTGGCCTTTTTTTCGGCAATCGCGCTATGCTGTTTACGAACATCCATCTGGCATGGCGCCCTAGTGATAGGCAAGACGACCCATGGAACTTAGAGAATGGCTGATCATTCTGGGGCTGGCCCTGGTGACGCTCATCGTTATCGATGGAGTTCGTCGCCTCAAGCGCCAGCGCCGAGTGCCTCGCCTGGACCAGGCAGGGGAGAACAACAACCACGTCGTAGGCCAGGCGGAAACTGATGACGATCCCAATTGGGAGCTACCTAACGGTGGCGCTCGGGTCGTCAAGCCGGCGAGCTATTCGCAGGTACAGTCGAAGCCCAAGCTCGAACGTCAGGAACATCCCGGGCCCTCACGGGTGCTGGCCGGATTCAGAGAAACGCATGTCGACGACAGCGTCGCCGAGTCGCGCCCTGTCGCTGCCTCGTCCTCTGTAGCCGCATCGCCTGCTGTCGCTGCGTCGCGAGCCGATGCCGGCGCCGGTGATGTTGCGCGCTCGGCCGCTCCTGCCAAGGCGGAAGGGGCAATTGGCGTGGAAGGGGCAATTGGCGTGGAAGGGGCGACTGGCGTGGAAGGGTTGGCTGCCGAGCCGGTTGTGGAAGCGGTCAGCAAGGAACGCCGCGAGCCCGAGGTAGCCCCGGCGGCTGCCGAAGTCACTCGGGACGAGCCGGTTCAGACCAAGCCTGCGGTGGCCGAACCGACCGCCGCAGTGGCTCCGCCCCAGGTCGATGTCGAACGCGAGCAGGCGCCCGTCGAGCCAACGCTATCCGCTGAGCCGAGCGACGTCGAAGAGCGCCGCGAACCGACGCTCACCGCTCTTGATGAGTCCGACCTCGAACCGGTGCGGGCCGCTGCCGAGCCCTTGGCTGCCGACCCAGAAGACCACGACGTCCATCACGACGAAGACGAGCGCTATCGTCTGGTCGACCTCGAAGGCATGGGGGATTCGCTCAAGAGCGGCTCGCGTCGCGTAGGCGAATCGGTGCAGCGCTTCGGTGTCTCCATGCAGCAGCGTCTTGCCAAGCGTCGCGAACTGAAGCGCGAGGAGCGAGCACGCCGTGAGCAGGAGCGTGCCGAAAGGGCCGCCCGGGAAGCTCAGCAGCGCCGCGAAGCTGCCGAGGCCCAGGCCGCCAGGGAGGCCGAGCGCCGCCGCCTGGAAGCCGAGACCATCGAGCTTGCCGACGACGACGACCCGCTGTTCGCGCCTTCTCGGCCGCGTGCCGCCCAGCACGAAGAGATTGAGTACACCGATCTCGAGTATGCCGAGCCAAGCCTCGGCACGCCGCCGCCCGCGACGGCCGTCAACGACGATGATGACGTAGTGCGCGCCCACCCGACGCTGGCCAGGGCGCTACGCCATAACGTCAACGCCGAGCGCGCTCGCGAGACCCTGAGCCACGCCGATGAAATCATCGTGATCAGTGTGCTGTCCCGTGAGGAAGAGGGTTTCTGCGGCGAGGCGCTACTCGAACTGATGCTGGCCTGCGGCCTGCGCTACAGCAGCGACATGGGTATCTTCCACCGCTTCGAGACCGAAGATCCCGAAAGCGAGCTGCAGTTCTCGATGGTCAACGTGCTCAAGCCGGGTACTTTCCCGATCGAGGCGATGGACGAGTTCCGTACGCCGGGGATCACCCTGCTGATGCCGTTGCCCGGTGCGGTGGATACCGCAGCGGCCTTCGAGGCGATGGTCGAGACCGCCATGGTCATCGTGCGCAATCTGGGTGGCGAGCTGAAGGACGAGAACCATAGCGTGATGACAGCGCAGACCGTGGGGTTTGCGCGCCAGCGCGTGCAGGAGTTCGAGCGCCGCAACCGCCTAAACCGCTACCAGGTGAACTGACGCCTGATCGTGTGCCATGCCGCACCCGCCGACAACCCCGTGAGCGATCACGGGGTTGTCGTGTTCAGGGGCGGTGAGACCCCTTGAGATTCAAGAGACGCATGAGCCAGCCCGACCGGAAAACCCTCGATGAAGTCGCCAAGCTGCGCGCCGACCTCGACGACGCCAACTACCGCTATTACGTGCTCGACGAGCCGCGCCTCACGGACGCCGAATACGACCGCAAGCTGAGGCGTCTCCAGGAGCTGGAGAAAGCGTATCCGGAGCTGGTGACGCCCGATTCACCGACTCAGCGAGTCGGGGCGCCGCCCGATGCCGGCTTCCCTGAGGTGCAGCATGCCGTGCCCATGCTGTCGTTGGACAACGCCCTGAACGAAGAGGAGCTCGAAGCCTTCGTCAAGCGCGTGGCCGACCGACTGGAAACCGACGGCGAGTCGATCCGCTTCTGCTGCGAGCCCAAACTGGACGGCGCTGCCGTGTCGCTGGTCTACGAACGCGGGGTATTGATCAGCGGCGCGACCCGAGGCGACGGACGTACCGGCGAGGGCATTACCTCCAATCTGCGCACGCTGCGTTCGATCCCGCTCAAGCTGCGTGGAGACGTGCCCGCGCTGCTAGAGGTTCGCGGTGAGGTAATCATGAGTCATGCCGGGTTCGAGCGGCTCAACGAGCGTGCCCGCGAAGAGGACAGCAAGGTCTTCGCCAATCCCCGCAATGCCGCGGCAGGTAGCCTGCGTCAGCTCGACCCGAGCATCACCGCACAGCGCCCGCTGGAGTTCAGTGCCTACCAGGTAGCGCGAATCGAGCCGGATCAGGGCGATGCCAGTCATAGCGAGCTGATGCATCACCTGAAGACCTTCGGCTTTCGCACCAGCACCCTGCTCGAGGTCGTTACCGGCAGCCAAGGTGTCGTCGACTACTGTCGCCGCCTGGGCGAACAGCGCGACGGCCTCGGTTACGACATCGACGGCGCGGTAATCAAGGTCGACGACCTGCGCCTGCAGCGCGAGCTGGGCTTCGTCGCCCGTGCACCGCGCTGGGCCACGGCCTTCAAATTTCCGGCACAGGAAGAGACCACACGGCTCAACGACGTCGAATTTCAGGTCGGCCGTACCGGGGCGATCACTCCGGTGGCGCGACTGGAGCCGGTGACGGTGGCCGGCGTCATCGTGTCCAACGCCAGTCTGCACAATGCCGACGAGATTGCCCGCCTTGGCGTGAAGATCGGCGACAGCGTGGTGATTCGCCGGGCTGGCGACGTCATCCCCCAGGTGGTTAGGGTTCTGCACGAGCTGCGCCCCGACGATGCCCGTGAGATCGTCTTTCCCGACCGCTGCCCTGTGTGCGATTCCGAAGTCGAGCGCCTGGAGGGCGAGGTGGTGGCACGCTGCTCCGGCGGACTCTTCTGCGCCGCACAGCGCAAGGAGGCGCTCAGGTACTTCGCCTCGCGAAGGGCCATGGACATCGACGGCCTGGGGGAAAAATTGATCGACCAGCTGGTCGAGCTGGATTGGATCAAGACCCCGGCCGACCTGTTCCGCCTCGATGCCGAGCGTCTGGCCACGCTGCCGCGCATGGCGCAGAAGTCGTCGGAGAAGCTGGTGGCGGCGCTGGAAAAGGCCAAGCAGACCACGCTGCCACGCTTCCTTTTCGCCCTGGGCATTCGCGAGGTGGGCGAAGCCACGGCAGCCAACCTGGCGCGCCACTTCGGCACCCTGGATGCACTGATGGATGCCGAGCAGGCCGAGCTGGAAGCGGTAGCGGATGTGGGGCCGGTGGTCGCTGCCCACGTGCACACCTTCTTCCGCCAGCAGCACAACCGCGACACCATCGAGGCGCTGCGGCAGCAAGGCGTGACCTGGGCCGAGGAGAGCGTGGGCGAGCGCCCCCAACCCTTGACCGGCCAGACCTGGGTGCTCACCGGTTCACTGGAGAGCATGACCCGCGACGAAGGCAAGGAGCGGCTGCAGGCCCTGGGGGCCAAGGTGGCCGGCAGCGTTTCCAAGAAGACCACTGCCGTAGTGGCGGGCGAAGCTGCCGGCAGCAAGCTGACCAAGGCTCAGGAGCTCGGCATCGAGGTTCTCGACGAGGCCGTCTTCGTCGAGCGGCTGGAAGCCTGGGAGCGTGGCGAAGGTGTCGCGGAAGAGGAGCCAAGCGCATGAGCGGACGTTTTATCGAGGTGCCTTACCGCATGCTGCCGGGCGAGACGCTGGACGCTCTGCTCGAAACGTTCGTTACCCGCCAGGGCTACGACACCACCGATACAGGCGAGGGCATGCGCGGCTGGGTCGCTCAGCTCAAGCAGCAGCTCGAGCGCGGCGAGCTGCTCATCGCCCACGACCTGCAAACCGAAACCACAGAGGTGATGACCCTGGCCCAGTGGCGCGCCTTCGGCCGCGATCTGGCCGACGATGAAGAGGACTAGCCGGCAGGCACGACCAAGGTGCAAGAGAGCCGGCAGATGAATGTAACGAAAAATTGATCCAGGTCAGTGGCTGAAAAAGATCATACGGCAAGAATGAATTTTCTGATTCTTCATTGACGGCAGCTCCTCTATGGACGGGCGGGTGCCTGACGTCTTGCCTACCGAGTAGCCTGATGCCGACCTACGCCCGCTCCCTGTTTGCCTGCCTAAAAACCCTGCAGGGGTTTGTCCTGGTGGCGATCCTCTCCGCTTCGCTGACGGTTTTCATCAGCGTCGCCCTTGTCTCCTCGCTGCTCTACGAAAACATCCTGGTGCGTCAGGCCGAACAGACCTCCGAGACCCTGGCCAGGCAGAGCTACAATGCAATGCTGCAGGTCATGCGCCAAGGATGGAGCCGGGAGCAAATGGAGGACTTCATCGAGGAGACCAAGCGCGCCCATGAAGGCTCCGGCTATCGCTTCGAGTTCTATCGCGGCGAGCGGGTATCGGAGCGCTACGGCTCCATTGATCAGCCACCCCTGGACATCGTCATTCGCTCCGCCCTGGCGTCGGGTGGCGAGCGGGTGTGGCGTGAAGACGGCATGGTACGGCGTATCATGCCGCTAGTGGCACGTTCGGAATGTCTCACCTGCCACCAGAACGCGGCGAGCGGCGACGTGCTCGGCATCATCGCTATTCAACATGACATGGCGCCGATCAGCCGCGAGGTGAGGCTCAACTACCTGGCGATGTTCCTGGTGGCCGGCCTGCTCATCTTATTGCTGGCGCTGGGCATGTCGAAGCTATTTGCCGACCGCATACAGGTCACGCTGCAGCAGTTCCGTCAGCGCCTGTCGGCGGTGAACTCCGTAGCCGATTTCCGTAAGCTCGACCTCAGTGATACCAGGGTGCGTTTTCACGAGCTGAGCGATGCCCTGGAGCAAATCAATGCGCTGGTGAGCAGGCTGCGCAACGTGGCGGTAGACAAGGACATCCTCGAGTTCGAAATCCGCCTGCTGAGCAAGTTCATCATTACTTCGGAAGTCGTGCGCGACTGGCGGGAGTTCATCAAGGAACTGCTGGCCGATATCAATACCATCATTCAGGCTCACACCCTGGTGACGATCTTCCAAGTGGAGGAAGAGGGTTACGAGCTGGAAATATTCTGGTATCGCGAAGTGGCACCCGAAACCAAGGCGACCTTCGAGGCGCTGCTGTCCCAGATGCTCGAGCGCAAGCACGAGGGGCAGCCCGGGGCCGCGATCATCAAGGTGTTCCACCATACCGTAATGTGCAGCGGCGAGGGCGAGCCAATGGCCGACCTCACGTCGGAGGATATCCGCCTGCAGACCAAGTCGCTTCTGCTGGAGGCGCCCAAGATCGGCGGTATAGTCGGCATCGGCGTGCAGTCCGACCTGGCGCAGGATCCGATCCGGCACATCGTTATCGACGGTATCCTGTCCACGCTGCTCAACCTGGTAGGCTCGGTCAAGGCAATCTACAAGTACACCCAGGATCTGGAGTTCTACGCCACCCGTGACCCGCTCACTAACCTGCACAATCAGCGTATCTTCAAGGACATGCTGGCCTACGAGGTGGGCCGGGCGACGCGTCATGAGGATCACTTCAGCCTGCTGATGCTCGACCTGGACAATTTCAAGACCGTCAACGACCGTCATGGTCACGCCTTTGGCGATCAGTTCCTGCATGCCGTGGCCGACACGCTCGCTCAGTCGGTACGCCCCGGCGACTTCCTGGCCCGTTACGGCGGCGACGAATTCACCGTGATCCTGCCCCAGACCGAGGAGCAGCAGGCCTACTCGGTGGCGCTGCGCATTGCCAGCAATCTCAGTAGTCAGGTGCTCACCGCTCCCGACGGCAGCAGCGTACGGGCGACGACTTCGATCGGCATTGCTAGCTATCCCAACCATGCCGGCAACCCTCACGACCTATTCCTGATGGCCGATAACATGATGTACAAGGCCAAGCGCAAGGGGAAGAACTGCGTCGCCTTGCCGGAGCAGGAAGAGGTGGCGGCGGTATTCAAGGAGATGGGCGAGAAGAACCAGATGGTGCTCAGCGCGCTGGAAGAGCAGCGCATTGTGCCTTACTTCCAGCCCATCGCCGACGTACGCACCGGTGAGGTGAATATCCATGAGCTGTTGATGCGCATTCAGCTCGACGACCGTCTGGTACCGGCCGGGGAATTCATCGATATCGCCGAAAGCATCGGCGTGATCCACAAGATGGACTATCAGCTGATCGAGAAGGCCTTCGCCCAGGTTCGCGAGCAAGGCTACGAAGGGATGTTGTTCGTCAACCTGTCACCCAAGTCGCTGATCATCGGAGAGTTCATTGGTCGTATTCATCAGCTGGCCATCGATTACGGCATCCTACCTGAGCGCATCGTCTTCGAGCTGACCGAGCGCGAGACGGTAAGCAATCTCAAACTGCTGGAAAAATTCGTGCTCGATCTCAAGCTCGAGGGCTTCAATTTCGCCATCGACGACTTCGGCTCGGGCTACTCTTCGTTCCGCTATCTCAAGCAGTTCCCCATCGACGTGATCAAGATCGAAGGCGAGTTCATTCGCAACATGCTCAGTGACGAGCAGTACATGGCCTTCGTCAAGAGTATCGTGACTCTGGCCCAGAGCCTGGGGGTGAGCACCATCGCCGAGTTCATCGAGAATGAAGACGTGCTGGCTGCCGTCGAGGCGCTCGGCATCGATTTCGGTCAGGGCTACCACCTGGGTCGGCCGGGGCCGAACTTCGTCAGCCGTCGGCAGGCGTTGCTCGAACAGGAGTGCTAGGGCTTCACGACTTTCCCTGGATCAGGTCACGGATGATGCGGCGGCCCGGATGCAAATGATCCACCAGCGGCCTCTCCAGTGGCAGCGGTTCGTCGCACAGGCGTGAGGCGATCAGCTCGGCGCACAGCGGGGCGCTGGCCAGGCCGCGTGAGCCGTGTGCGGCGCTTAGCCATAGCCCGGGGTGGTGGCGCCCGGGCACGTCCGCCACGCGAGTGGCGTCCTTGGCCAGGGCGGCATAGTCCTCGCGCCAGGCCCTGGCATCGGGCACCGGACCGCAGTAGGGCGATTTGTCGGGGCTCGCTGCACGTACGCCCATGCGGCCGGTGAGCCGTTCGGGCGACAGCTCGGCGCCGGCGTCGCGCAGTGCCGCGACGAAGTGCGGCAGTCCCCGCTCCAGCTCCGCCAGGTTGGCGGCGTGGTCGGCCTCGCGCTCGCTCATGTCGGTTTCGCCCGGAGCGAAGGTGGCACCGAAGTTGAGCACTCCATCCGCTGCTGGCGGCACGTAGCCCCCGGCGCACACCACCCGCCCCAAGGCAGGAGCGCCAGCGGGCAGCTTCAATTGGCTGACCTGGCCGCGTACCGGCTGCAAGGGCAGCGCCGAGGTCTGAGCGAATCTTGCGGCCTCGCTGGCGGTGGCGATCACCACCTGGTCGGCCACGATGCGCTCGCCGTCGGCCAGGGTCAGCGTCCAACCCGCTTCGCTTTCCACCAGAGCCACCACCTCACCGCGGCGGAAGCTGACGCCGGGCGTTGCGGCAAGCTTCACGCACAGCTCGAGCGGCCTGACCCAGGCGGCATGGGGATAGTCCAGCGCCGAGGTGTCGATGCGGATGCCGGCAGCAGCGCTTGCCGCTTCGGCGTCGAGCCCGCGCACCACGCTCTCCGGCAGCGGATGATTCTCCAGGAAGCGAGCCTGACGCATCTGCTCCTTCTCGCTCAGGGCCAACTGCAGCACGCCGCATGGGCGCCACACTGCTTGCTCGGGGTCGAGTTGGGCCAGCCAGCGTCGGCTGTGAAGCAGGCCGGCCAGATAGGCGCGGCTCTGCAGGTTGGTTTCCACGGCGAGCTTGACGTAGAGCGCCCCTTGCAGATGCGTCCTGCCCAGCTCGGCGCGGTCGAAGCGGTCGATCAGGGTGACGGCAACGCCGCGCCGCGCCAGGGCGGCGGCGGTACTGGCCCCGGCGATACCGGCACCGATCACCGCCACGTGACACGGCGGTGGCGCTGTCGGTGGACGGAACCACGGCGTGTGCGCGCGGCTCGCATCAGTGGGCGGCGAGGCGATCTCGCCGGCGAGCATCTCGCGCTTGCGCCCGAACCCCGGCACCTTGCGCCAGGCGAATCCGGCCGCCGCCAGCCCGCGCTTGACCACTCCGGCGCAGGTGAAGGTGGCAAAGGTCGCTCCCGGTCGCGAACAGGCGGCCATGGCGGTGAACAGCTCGGGGCGCCACATCTCCGGGTTCTTCGAGGGGGCGAAACCATCCAGAAACCAGGCATCCACTCCGCCTTCGAGCAGCGCCAGACGCTCGGCGGCATCGCCGAAGTGCAAATCGAGCGTCACCCTTTCGTCGAGCCACAGCCGATGGATGCCGGCTACGGGTTCGGGCCACTGGTGCACCAGCCGCTTGGCTTTTTCCGCCAGGTCCGGCCAGGCGACAAGCGCACGGGCCAGCTCGTCCTGAGTCAGCGGGTAGCGTTCGGTGGAGACCAGATGCAAGCGGGCTGCGGCCGGGGCGTGGGTCTCGAAGCAGGCCCAGGCGCAGAGCATGTTGAGTCCGGTACCGAAGCCTGTCTCGCCGATCACGAAGGGGCGCCGCGACTGCCAGGCTGCCAGACGTCGCGGCAGGTCGTTGCCCTGTACGAAGACATGCTCGGTTTCCGCCCGGCCGTCATGGCGCGTGAAATAGACGTCATCGAAGCGCGTCGAAAGCGGGGCGCTTTCGCCGGTATCGTCGCGCTGCCAGTCGAGGCAGGCACTCTCGAGGCCGGCCAACGGCGGCAGGGGGGCGTGGGGCAGGGACACGGATTACTCCAGCACGAGCTTTCCAGCACGAACAGGGCTGCTCAAAAAATGATCGAAGTTGCCGCGGCGGCACGGGGTGGCGCATCGCGCAAGCCATCCGCGGCGTTTCAACAGTGTTATCCACAGAAGCTGTGAGCAACATCCATGTGGATAACCGTCCCTCGGAGAGGGGCTTGCTGCTAGGGAAGCACCTTCTTGAACGGCTTGACGGTCACTTTGGCATAGACCCCGGCGATCATGTAGGGGTCGGCGTCGGCCCATGACTGAGCGGCCTCGAGACCATCGAACTCGGCCACCACCAGGCTGCCGCTGAAGCCGGCCTCGCCAGGGTTCTCGGCATCCACGGCGGGATGCGGGCCAGCCAGCACCAGGCGGCCTTCGTCGCGCAGCTTCTCCAGCCGGGCCAGATGGTCGGGGCGGGCAGCCAGGCGGCGCTCAAGGCTATTATTCACGTCTTCACTGATGATTGCGTACAGCATCGCAGCGTTTCCTCGGGCAAGGGCGGTATCACCGCGGACTCCAGCGTGCGTTGACCGGCTCTCGTCGGACGCGCACCATGGGCCATCATTCTGACAAAGTTGCCTGCCTGCGTCATGCCAATGCCCCGCCTGCCCGAGCGTTTCGACGGCGACCCCGGCCCCTTTGGGGTAGATCTGCACATGCACTCCACCGCGTCGGATGGTGCCCTGGCACCCAGCGACGTCGTCGCCCTGTGCGTCGAGCGCGGTATCTCGCTGATGGCGCTGACCGATCACGACACCGTGGCCGGGGTGGAGGAAGCCGCCGAGGCGGCTCGCCGACACGGTATGTGCCTGCTGCCGGCGTCGGAGTTTTCGACCCGCTGGCAGGGTATCTCCATACATGTGGTCGGCCTGCTGCCGAATGGCGTGCATGGGGCGCTCGCGGAAGCGCTGGAAGGCCAGGCCCAGGCGCGCGAGGCTCGCGCCGCCGTGATAGCCCAGCGCATGGAAAAGCTGGGGCTCGACAATGCGCTGGCCCGTGCCCGAGAGCAGGCCGGCCCCCACCGCCCGCTGGGACGGCCCGACTTTGCCCGGGCCCTGGTGGCGGCAGGCCTGGTGCCCGACATCGCCACGGCGTTTCGCAAGCACCTGGGCAGCGGCAAGGCGGGGGACGTCAAGGCCCACTGGCCGGCGCTGACCGAGGTGGTGGGCTGGATCGTTGCGGCGGGTGGCGTGGCGGTGTTGGCACACCCTCTGCGTTACGGCCTGACCCGGCGCAAGCGAGGGCTGCTGCTGGACGACCTGGTAGCTGCGGGGGGACAGGCCGCCGAGCTGGTCAACGGCTTTCAGAATCCCGATGTCACCCGCGACCTGGCGCGGCAGCTCGACGAGCGGGGCTTGTACGCCTCGCTGGGCAGCGACTTCCACTTTCCCGGCGGCTATCTGGCCCCGGGCAGCATGAGCCCCGTGCCGCGCACCGCGGTGCCGCCGGTGTGGACACACCCGCGGCTGACCGGCTTCGTTGCGATGGGCTGCGACGCGCCTGCCGCCGGCGCGCTATAGTGGCCAGCAAGAAACGTTAATGTCAGGAACACGAACATGAGTCTCTATCTTCAGATCCACCCGGAAAACCCGCAAAAGCGCCTGATCGATCAGGCAGTCCAGATCGTTCGTCAGGGCGGGGTGATCGCCTATCCCACCGACTCCGGCTATGCCCTGGGCTGCCATCTGGGCGACAAGAAAGCGATCGAGAAGATCAAGTGGCTGCGTTCACTGGACGACAAGCACAACTTCACCCTGATGTGCTCCGATCTCTCCGACATCGGCACCTACGCCAAGGTCGACAACAGCGTGTTTCGCCTGCTCAAGGCCAACACCCCGGGCGCCTACACCTTCATTCTGAATGCCACCTCCGAAGTGCCGCGCCTGCTGCTGCATCCCAAGCGTCGCTCCATCGGCGTGCGCGTTCCCGACCATCGCATCACCCATGCGCTGCTGGACGCGCTGGGCGAACCGCTGATGAGCGTGACGCTGATCCCGGTGGGCGAAGCGCTGCCGATGACCGATCCGGAAGAGATCCGCGACCGCTACGACGCCCACCTGGACCTGATCATCGACGGCGGCGCCTGCCACCTGGAACCCACCAGCGTTATCGATTTGCGCGAGCTGCCGCCGACCATCGTGCGCGAAGGGCGTGGCGATCTGGCGCCGTTCGGCGTCTGAGCGTCACCACTCCCGGCGTCAGCGAGCCTGCCCGTGCTTTTTCTTGGAAGCGCCGGGGTCGGGGGTTTCCTCATCCAGCCAGGTGCCACACTTGAGGCAGTAGAGCGCGCGCTTCTCATGGCGGTCGTGACCGCAGCCGGGACAGGCCTGGTCGGAGTAACGGTCGGAGCGAATCGAGCGGATCACCTCGGCCGAGAACACCCCGGTGGGTACGGCGATGATCGAGTAGCCGATCAGCATGACCAGCGTCGAGATCGCCTGGCCCAGCGGCGTGATGGGCACGATATCGCCGTACCCCACCGTGGTCAGGGTCACGATGGCCCAGTACACCGCGATGGGAATGCTGGTGAAGCCGGCTTCGGCAGGCTCGATCATGTAGACCAGCGCGGCGAATAGCGTGACCAGCAGGAAGACCGTGAACAGAAACAGAAAGATCTGATGCCAGCTGTTCTTGAGAGCCTCCACCAGCAGCCGCCCCTCACCGACGAATTGCATCAGGCGCAGTACGCGGAAGATGCGCAGCACGCGCAGCAAGCGCACGATCACCAGGGTCTGGGTGCCGGGTATCAGCAGCATCAGCCAGGTGGGCAGAATGGCCACGATGTCGATGATGCCGTAGAAGCTGCGCAGATAGCGCATCGGCTTGTCGAGGATGTAGATGCGTATCGCAAGTTCGAGGGTGAAGGCGAGAGTAAAGCCCCATTCGATCCAGTAGAACCACTCACCATAGGCCGTGCCGAAGCGTTCGACGGTAGCCAGCATCACTACCAGCACGCTGGCAAGGATCATCAGGATCAGAACGATATCGAAGCCCTTGGCCAGCGGCGTATCCGATTCGAAGATGATCTGGAACAGGCGCGTGCGTACGCCCTCGTCGGCTGGCCCGAATGGCTCGGTCATTTCGTCTCTCCCTGTACTATCGGCCGACTTCCTCATGCTGCCAGGCGGTGCGCCAGGCGCAGCGCCGTACGCCCGAAGTTCACGCTAAGCCAGTCGGGCCGTTCCAGCATGGCGGCCAAGCTGCCGGCTTCACCATGGCTCTGGGCGTCGAGTTCGAGCAGCGTCTCCCTCGCCGTTGCCCGCCAGTCATCCTCGCCGGTATCGGTCAAGGCGTCCAATGCCAGCAAGGCGCGGTGCAGTCGTTGCGTGTCACGCTGGCCTTGCGGCAACGTCCAGCCTTGGGTGAGTAGAGCGCTGCCGCGCGCGGCCTTGCTCGCCTCGGCGGGACGCAGCGGAACGGTTTCGGCCAGGGCAAGCGCCAAGCGCCAAAGTGCCTGCGGGTCGCCGTCCTTGAGCTCCAGCTCCAGCTCGCGAATAGGCACCCGCCGACCGGCAGCACGTATTTCGCCCTGATCCAGCGCCACCTCGATGGTGGCGTCGGCCAGCTCCAGACACCACAGGCGGCGCTCGAAGTCGGTGGTGAAGCGTGGCTCGAGCCGTTGCAGCACCCCAGCGCCAAGCTCGGCGCAGGGCGGCAGTTCGGCCAGGCCGGCCAGATCGAGTGCATCACCCGCCACCGGCCATTCCCACTCATGCCTGCGGCTGAATCCGCCGCTACCCTCGCCGCTGGTCTTCAGCGTCTGTACCCAGCTGTCGTTGCAGCGTCGCAGGCGCAGCGCCATGCGTGCGGCCTCGAGCTCGCCCTGGCGGGTATCGTAGTAGGTATTGGCCAGGCGCTGGGCGGCGTCCACCCCATTGCGCAGCAGCGGGTGCTGCAACAGCAGCTGCGGCCCGGTTTCGCCCAGCGCCAATTTCATCTCGATCTCGTGGCTCATGCGAGTCCTGTCTATAACGTTGCGCGAATATTTCCATGACGTGACAGGGTGCCATTCTTTATACTGGCGCCGCCATTTCACAAGCGCATCTTACGCCATGGTCAAACCCAACCCGTTTTCGGCCATGTTCGGCCGCTCGCCGTTTCAGCCACTGCTGGCCCATATCGCCAAGGCCAACGAGTGTGCCGACCAGCTGCTGCCCTTCTTCGAAGCCACCCTCACGGGGGACTGGGAAGAGGCCGCCAAGGTCCGCGAGATCATCACGCAGCTGGAGCACGAGGCCGACAACCTCAAGACCGAGCTTCGCCTCAACCTGCCCAACACCATGTTCCTGCCCGTTTCCCGCACCGATCTGCTCGATCTGATCACGGTACAGGACAAGATAGCCAACAAGGTGCGTGACATTACCGGCATCATGCTGGGGCGTCGCATGCAGGTTCCCACCGAGCTGGCTCAGCCGATGCGCGACTACATGGGCACCGCCGTGGCCTGTGTCGCCCAGGCGCGCCAGGCGCTCGAAGAACTTCAGGATCTTCTCGAGTCGGGCTTCGGCCGCCATGCATCCGACGTCATGCTCAACATGATTCGCGAGCTGCACATCCTCGAGCAGCAGGCCGATCACCAGCAGATCGCCATCCGTCGCCTGCTCTTCGATCTCGAAGATCGGCTCAAGCCGGTGGATGTGGTCTTCCTCTACAAGATCATCGATTGGGTCGGAGAGCTTTCCGACCGTGCCGAGCGCGTCGGCAGCCGCCTGCAGATACTCACTGCCCGCTAGGATACCGCCGGCGATCCCGGCACGGTGTTCCACTCTTCCGACAGCCACATAGGAACCAACCCCTATGTCGATCATTGCGCAGCATGGTGAAATCTTCATCATCCTGGCCTGCCTTTTCGGCTTTTTCATGGCCTGGGGCGTCGGCGCCAACGATGTCGCCAACGCCATGGGCACCTCGGTGGGCTCCAAGGCCATCACCATCAAGCAGGCGATCATCATCGCCGTGATCTTCGAATTCCTCGGCGCCTGGCTGGCCGGTGGCGAGGTCACCGCGACCATACGCGGTGGCATCGTCGACCCGGTACTGCTTCAGGCCAACCCGGAACTGCTCGTCTACGGCATGCTCTCGGCGCTGCTGGCCGCCGCCCTGTGGTTGATGATCGCCTCGGCCAAGGGCTGGCCGGTTTCCACCACCCACTCCATCGTCGGGGCCATCGTCGGCTTCGGTGCGGTGGGGCTGGGCATGGAAGCGGTGGCATGGAATCGCGTCGGCACCATCGCCTCGAGCTGGGTCGTTTCGCCGCTGCTGGCGGGCGCCATCGCCTTTTTACTGTTCAAATCGGTGCAGTACCTGATCTTCGAGGCCAAGGACCCCTTCGCCGCGGCCAAGCGTACCGTGCCGTTCTACATCTTCCTGGTCGGCTTCATCGTCTCCATGGTGACCCTGACCAAGGGGCTGACCCATGTCGGGCTCGACTTCACCTTCGGCCAGAGTCTCCTGCTCTCCGTGCTGCTGGGCATCGGCATCATGGGCATCGGCATCGTCATGGAGAACCGCGTCAAGCACGAGCAGCGTATCGGCGACAGCTTCGGCTACGGCAACGTCGAGCGCGTCTTCGGCGTACTGATGATCTTCACCGCTTGCGCCATGGCCTTTGCCCATGGCTCCAACGACGTGGCCAACGCCGTCGGCCCCCTGGCAGCGGTAATCAGCGTGGTACGCAGCGAAGGCATGATCGATACCGCAGCCCTGGTGCCCTGGTGGGTGCTGGTGCTGGGTGGCGGCGGCATCGTGGTGGGCCTGGTCACCTATGGCCACAAGGTGATTGCCACCGTGGGCACCGGCATCACCGAGCTGACCCCCAGCCGCGGCTTCGCCGCCACGCTGGCGGCCGCCACCACCGTGGTGCTGGCCTCGGGTACGGGGCTGCCGATCTCGACCACCCACACCCTGGTGGGGGCGGTGCTCGGCGTGGGCCTGGCCCGCGGCATGGCGGCGCTAAACCTGCGTGTCATCGGCACCATCGTGATGTCGTGGCTGATCACCCTGCCGGCCGGTGCGGGGCTGGCGATCATGTTCTTCTTCACCTTCAAGTGGATCTTCGGTTGAAGCGCTGACTTGGCAGAGCCTGCCACGAGTTGGGCCGACAGCGGCGACACCCAAGTGGTGCCGCCGTTTTCGTCGCTCTGATATAGTCGAAACCGATAGTCTCCCCTTCCACCTGCTGCCGGAGAGCGGCCTTGGATACTCGTTTCCCCTTCGTCGACTGGTTCCGTAACTCTTCCCCCTATATCAATGCGCATCGGGGCCGAACCTTCGTGATCCTGATCGAGGGTGAAGCCATGGCGCGAGGCCGAGGCGAGCAGCTGATCCAGGATCTGGCGCTGCTGCATACCCTCGGGGTGCGGCTGGTGGTGGTATTCGGCATTCGTCCCCAGGTGGAGCAGGCGCTGAACGAGGCCGGCATCGAGCCTCAGCGCCACGAAGGGCGCTGGGTCGCCGACGAGGCGATCATGGCCTGCGTCGAACGGGTCGCCGCCGAGCAGCGCCTGTGGCTGGAGGCGCGGCTGTCGCTGGGCCTGCCCAACACGCCGCTGCACGGCGTGGAGCTCACCGCGGTGTCGGGCAACCTGGTAATGGCCAAGCCGTTGGGCGTGCGCAATGGGGTCGATTACGATCACAGCGGCGAGGTGCGCCGGCTGCGTGTCTCGGCGGTACAGGGGCTGCTCGATCGCGGCTCACTGGTACTGCTGCCGCCGCTGGGCTTTTCCAGCACCGGCGAGGTGTTCGACCTGGATGCCTCCGAGGTGGCCCAGCATGCGGCCATGGCGCTGGCCGCCGACAAGCTGATCCTGATGGGCGAGGCGCCCGGGCTCTACGACGAGAACGGCGCCATGCAGCGTCAGCTGAGCCCCGACGAGGCCGAGCCGTTGCTGAGCCACGCCGAGCCGGGCAGCGAGCAGGCGCGCCATATCGCTGCCGCCTGCGCCGCCGCTCGCCACGGCGTGGCCCGTACGCACCTGCTCTCCTGGCAGGATCACGATGCCCTGCTCGGTGAACTCTTCACCCGGGACGGTGTGGGTACCATGATCACCCGGCACCGCTACGAGCAGCTGCGCCCGGCCGAACTCGGCGATATCGGCGGCCTATTGGAGCTGCTCGAACCGCTGGAGCGTCGTGGCATGCTGGTCCCGCGTTCGCGGGAGCGCCTGGAGTACGAGATCGACGACTACCTGGTGATCGAACGCGACGGCATGATCATCGGCTGCGCCGCGCTGCACCGCTTTGCCGACGCCGACATGGGAGAGCTGGCATGCCTGGCCATCCATGTGGGCTACCGCGGCGGGGCTCGCGGCTCGCTGCTGCTGTCGGGGATCGAACGGCGAGCCAAGCGGCTAGGGCTGGCGTCGCTGTTCGTGCTGACCACCCATACCGCACACTGGTTCGTCGAGCATGGCTTTCGGCCCTCGGACATCGAGTCGCTGCCCACGCTCAAGCGCGATACCTACAACCACGCCCGCAAGTCGAAGATACTCGTGAAGTCGCTGGCATGACCCCCCACCAGCCGCCGCCGGGAGTGCTCTCTCGGCGGCGGCTGTCGCTTTGAGGCAACGGGTTCTTACTTCTTGTCTCAAAAAGGCAACATCGTATCCATATGTTTTTTAATGAAAAACGAGCCGGCTCAATATTGGTGTCTCCGAATGGTGACGAAATATGGGTTCAAGAGAGCCGTTTCGCCTGCCGTCTTCTGCATAAAGTCACCGTGCCAGCTTTGTGTTAAATTTAAGCTATTGATATATATATAAAATATCGATTATTGGCACGCTACTGGCAATACATAGGGTGAGCAACGAAGAAGTGATTCAAACGGCTCGAATCACTTCGGATCGTCGAGAGGCTCGGGGAAACACCACCCCCCCATGCCCTGTGCTACCCGGGCATTCACGACGATCGGCGTTCGCTCCGCGATGTGTAACTTAGGTTGCGATGAGACGGGTACCGCCGATAGGCATGGAAGGGTACCAAAAGGGCAAGGATGCCCAGGCAAGGATGCCTCATCCCCCTCGGGGGATCGAATTACGGGTCAGCGCTGACGGTACTTCGTCGCGGTGGCGCCACAGATCGAAGCAGAGCGGTTCGCCGCTCGCCTGTATCGATGCCCCTGGTGGCGATGAGTCGGTATTAGGGCTTCGGGACCTTCGGGTCCGTCGAAAGTATGGACATGGTTCGACCAGGCGATCGATGCCTATATTTTCACCCCTTCAGTTCCCTGCGTACTTGGGCCGGCACTTGCCGGCCTCTTTTTTTCCGCAGCGATAACGATTGGAAGCATTAGTCAGGCGCGTAACTCTGTTATCCTTCAGGAACGTACCATGCTGGTTCCATACCCTCTCCTGAATAGAACATTGGTCATGACCAAACGGGTCTCGCGCCGCTGGCGTCCACGCTCATTGCTGCAGCTCGTACTATTGGCGTTCCTGGTGGTAATGCTGCCGCTGGGAGTGCTCATGTACCAGGCCGGTCAAGCCTTGTCTGAACTTTCTCATCTGGCGGACATGAGTGCGCGTCAGGCGGTCGAAGAGAGCCGGCGCTCCCGGGTACTCAGCAATCTGGCCGTCGAGATGGAGCGCAGTGCCCGTCAGTATGCCGTGCTGGAGCAGGAGAGCCTGCTCGAACTCTACGCCGAACGCCATTCCGAATTCCGCGAACTGCTGGCCCAGCAGCGGCGCTTCCTGCCCGGCGACCCGGACGTGCTGGCGCTGGAGGAGCAGCTTCTCTTGCTCTCGCAGCTCCCCGAGCTGGAAGCCGAGTCGATGGAGGTCTGGCTCTCGCTGTTCGTTCCCTTCGCAGAACATACCGAAGCCATGCGCCGTGCCACCAACCGCCAGATCGATGCCAGCATCGAGCTGATCAGCGCTCGTGCCGAGGCGGTACAGTCGCGCCTGTGGCTGCAGACCACGGCGCTGGTATCGGCCAGTTTGCTGCTCATTCTGCTGTTCAGCTGGCTGATCATCCGTCCGGTACGCCAGCTGGAGCGGCGTATTCTCAGTATCGGCAGTGGGGTGGAGACCAACGACCGCGACACCATTCAGGGCCCCGCCGAGCTGGTCCAACTGGGCGACCGGCTCGACTGGCTGTCGACCCGGCTCAGCGATCTCGAGGCGCAGAAGCAGCAGTTCCTACGCCACATGTCCCATGAGCTGAAGACGCCCCTGGCCAGCGTGCGTGAAGGCTCGGCGCTGCTGGCCGACGGCGTGGCCGGTGAGATGACTCCTCGTCAGCGCGAGATCCTGACCCTGATCGATGCCAGCGGCAGCGAGCTGCAGCGGCTGATCGAACAGCTGCTGGACTACAACCTGTTGCAGCACAACCAGCGCATCACCCTCGAGCGGGTGGACCTTGCTACGCTGGTCAAGACCACCCTGTCCAAGCATCGGCTGGCGCTGGAGCACAAGGGCATGCGGGTTACCGCCTTCGACGGCCCGCTGGAGTGGGTGGTGGACCACACTGCGGTAGGCCGCATTCTCGACAACCTGGTCTCCAATGCCATCGCCTACGGAGAGGATGGCGGCGACCTGCTGATCCGTGCCCATGCCGGACGCGACCATCTGATTCTCGACGTGGCCAACACCGGCGAGCCGATTGCCGAGAACGACCGGCCACTGCTGTTCGAACCCTTCTACCAGGGCCGCTCGCGGCGCAAGGGGCCGCTCAAGGGGTCGGGTATCGGGCTTTCGGTGGCATCCGATTGCGCACGCATTCAGAGCGGCGCCCTGGCGCTGGTCGAGGACAGGGAGTTTGACGTATGTTTCCGCCTAACCCTGCCGCGACAGGTGGTCCCTTTGACAGAACAGCAAGCACAACAAAAAACGGAGCCCGTAGCAGTGGGCATAAGCGCAAGGAGCGAGGAACGATGAAGGTGAAGTTGACACTCTGTGTCGGTGGCTTGGCACTGGCGCTCAGCGGCTGCCAGTACCTGCCCGAACATGGCCTTGCCGAGCCGGAGGAAGAGATACCGACCACGGTTGGCTGTGAAGAGGGAGAGCCCACGTTCGACGATGAAGCCTGCCTGCTGCCCAACTGGGTGGCGTTCGGGCTGGCCTCGCAGCGTGGCGATGGCGAGTGGCGTCGCCAGGCCCTGGCCGAGATCGAGGCGGCCCATGGCCGCAGCGAGGCCGAGCGGGAGCTGGCGCGGGCCGTGGCCCTGGCCTGGGGCAGCGAGCGCGAATGGCGCGAGGCGACGGAGCTCTACCAGACGCATACCCAAGCCGCGCCGGAAGACCTCCAGCCGCTGCTGCGCTACTGGCGCAACGAGCTGGAAGGGCGGCGCTCATTGTCGGGCCAGGCAGGCAATGCACGTGCCCAGGTGGCCAACCTGCAGCGCGAGAACAGCGAACTTGCCGAGAAGCTCGAGGCGCTGACCGCCATCGAGCAGAACATGAACTTGAGACAGCAGTCGCCCTGAGCGATAGCAGAGCGATAGGGAGAACAGACGTGATGGAAGCGGCCCGATTGTCCGATACACGCAAGAGTGAGGCGCGCAGGTCGACGACACGTTCGTCGGCCAAGTCAGCCAACGCCCACGTTTTGCTGGTGGATGACGACGTCAGCCTGTTGCGTTTGCTGGGCATGCGCCTGGAAAGCCGTGGCTATCGAGTGACCACCGCAGAAAGCGGCGCCGAGGCACTGCGCAAGCTGGACGCGGAGCGCCCCGACATCGTGCTCTCCGACCTGCGCATGGACGAAATGGATGGCATGGCGCTGTTCCAGGCGATCCAGCGTGAAGTGCCCGGGCTGCCGGTCATCATCCTGACCGCCCACGGCTCCATTCCCGACGCCGTGAACGCCACCCAGCAGGGCGTGTTCAGCTTCCTGACCAAGCCGGTGGACCGCGACGAGTTGTTCAGCGCTCTCGACGAAGCGCTGGCGCACATGCCCACCGGCGGCAACGCCGAGAGCGACGCCTGGCGGGCCAGCATCATCACGCGTAGTCCGGAAATGGAGCGGGTGCTGGAGCAGGCGCGCATGGTGGCCTCTTCCGATGTCAGCGTACTGATCACCGGCCCCTCCGGCTCGGGCAAGGAGCTGCTGTCACGGGCGATACACGATGCCAGCCCGCGGGCCAACAAGCCGTTCGTGGCGATCAACTGCGGTGCGCTGCCCGAACAGCTGCTGGAAAGCGAACTGTTCGGCCACGCCAAGGGTGCCTTCACCGGGGCGGTGAGCGACCATAAAGGGCTATTCCAGGCCGCCGAGGGCGGCACGCTGTTTCTCGACGAGATCGGCGACATGCCGTTGCCGCTGCAGGTAAAGCTGCTGCGCGCCCTGCAGGAGCGTCAGATCCGCCCGTTGGGCTCGACCCAGTCGCTGCCGGTCAACGTGCGCATTCTCTCCGCCACGCACCGTGACCTTAGCCAGGCCATGCACCAGGGCGAGTTCCGTGAGGATTTCTTCTACCGCCTCAACGTGGTCAACCTGAAGCTGCCGGCACTCAAGGACCGCGCCGAAGACGTGCCGCTGCTGGCGCGCCATCTGGTGGCTCAAGCGGCAGAGCGGCATAAGCCGTTCGTGAAAGGGTTCTCCCCGGAAGCGCTCAACCTGCTGGCCACCTGCGCCTGGCCGGGCAACGTGCGTCAGCTGGTCAACGTGGTGGAGCAGTGCGTGGCGCTGACGCGCTCGCCGATGATTCCCGAAGCGCTGGTGGCCCAGGCGCTGGCGGCAGAGGACAGCGCGCTGCCGACCTTCAACGACGCTCGCGCCTGCTTCGAGCGCAGCTATCTGGTCAAGGTACTCAAGATTACCGAAGGCAACGTGACCCAGGCGTCGCGTATCGCCGGGCGCAACCGCACCGACTTCTACAAGCTGCTGGCCCGCCACGAGCTGGAGCCGAGCACCTTCAAGGCCGACTGACGGAAGCTCACTTCCGTCATTTCAGCCGTCGCTTCACTTCTACCTTCAAACGCCCTTCGCCCAGCCGTGCGGTCAATACCTGGCCGGGCTGGGTGTCGGCCGCTCGCCGTATCACCTGGCCCTGCTCGTCCTGCACAATGGCGTAGCCTCTCCCCAGTACCGCCAGCGGGCTCACTGCCTGCAGCTGGCGCGCCAGGCCGGCCAGGCGGTCGTGCTGGCGCGACATCTCGCGCTGCATGGCTTGTTCGAGCCGAGCGCTGGCCCGGCTCAGGCGCTGGTCGGCACGGCTCAATTCGCGCTGCGGGTGGCAGGCGGTAAAGCGCCGTTGCAGGTGAACCAGCTGGCGGCGCTCGGCAGCCAGCCGCATGGACAGGGCGCGCTGCAGGCGCGCATCCAACTCGTTCAGGGTGCGCCGGTTGCCGGCCAAAACCTCTCCGGGGTGGCGCAACCGGGCCCGCAGGTGGTCGAGGCGCTGGCCTTCCCGCTCTAGCCGGGCCTGGGTGCTGCGCATGAGTTGGCGTTCCAGCCCGACCAGGCGACGCTCCAGCTCGCGCCTGTCGGGCACCAGCATCTCCGCCGCCGCCGACGGGGTAGGCGCGCGTACGTCGGCAGCCAGATCCGACAGCGTGATGTCCACCTCGTGGCCCACCGCCGACATGACCGGCAGCCGCGAATGGAAGATCGCCCGCGCCAGATGCTCGTCGTTGAACGCCCACAGATCCTCCAGGCTGCCCCCGCCGCGGGTAAGCAGCACCACGTCCTGGCTCGGGTCGAGCGCCTGCTGGCGGTTGAGCAGCCCCAGGGCGGCGATCAGCGCCGGTGCCGCCTCACGCCCCTGCACCGGCACCCCGATCAGCGTGACCCTGGCCTGCGGCCAGCGCGCCTTGAGAACCGCCAGCACGTCGCGAATGGCCGCGCCGCTGGGTGAGGTCAGCACCAGCAGGTGTCGGGGCGGGCAGGGCAGGGGGCGGGCATTGGCGAAGACGCCTTCGGCGGAAAGGCGCTGCTTGAGCCGTTCCAGCGCCAGCAGCAGTTCGCCCTCTCCGGCCAGCTGAACGGCGTCGGCGATCAGCTGATAGTCGCCGCGAGGCTCGAACAGCGATACCCGTCCGCGTACCCGCACGCGGTCGCCGTCGCGCATGGGGGCTGCCACGAAGCGGGCGCGGTTGCGAAACAGCGCACAGCGCAGCTGCGCCGAGGCATCCTTGAGGGTGAAATAGAGATGCCCCGATGCCGGCCGCGACACGCCGGAAAGCTCCCCTTCCACCCACACCTCGCCGATACCCTGTTCGAGCAGGGCGCGGGCGCGTCGGTTCACTTCGCTGACGGAAAGGGCGCTATCGTTGGCTTGGGGCATGAGCCGGAATTCCTGAGCCATTGGGTAAGGCACCAAGGCTAGCATGACAAATGCCGGAGCTGGGCATGCGCCTGGCAACCGGCATAGAAAACGCCGGGCATGGAGCCCGGCGCAATTCACGTCATGGGAGGGATAGTTCTCTTCCGACGTTTATCAATCGAAATCGTCGACGATGTCCTCATCGGTGTATTCAGCGTCATTGTCGGCGTTGTCGCGGGTAGTGCGCTCGCGGTCGGCGCCGTCGGTAGCACCCACGGTGTCGCCATCGGCTTCGCCGTCACGGAAGGCGGTGTCGCCATCGTCGCCTACCTGACCGGTACCGGTGGTGCCGGTGGTCTGCCAGACGCCTTCCTGATCGCCACGCTCCTGGGCACGACGGTCACGCTCGTCGTTGAACCACTGCTCGTCGTACTCGGGGAAGTTCTGCAGCTCATCTTCTGTGGCGTCGACCAGAATCCGGTGAGTCACACCGTCCTGACCGAAGATGCCGTCGTCATCGCGCTCGGTTTCCATCGAGAAATGCTCGATGCCGACCACTACGTCGTCACCACCCATGCCCCACAGGCCACCGGCGTTCACGATCAGCGCGCTGACCTTACCTTCGTCATCCAGCAGGATGTTCTCGACGGTGCCGACTTCCTCGTCGGTGTCGCCGGCGTGATAGACGTCAGCACCAATGATGTCGTTGGCAGAATAGAGCCCCTGTGCTGACCGCGTTTCGTCTGCAATCGCCTGAGTACCGAAGGCGAGGCTACCGGCAATGGCCGCTACGGCGATAGTCAGTGTGCGCTTCTGCATTTTAACTCTCCTTGACCTGTCCTTAGACCTTGGATTTGCTTTACTTCCACTGGGCGTGCTCGGAGCGGGGCTCAGAGCTTGTTGGCCCAGTCATCGACCTGGCGTTCCGCTTCCTCGCGCTCCAGGCCATAACGCTTTTGAATCTTACCTACCAGCTCATCCTTTCTTCCGCCGACCTGATCCAGCTCATCGTCGGTAAGCTCACCCCAGCTGGTGCGGGCCTTGCCTTTCATCTCTTTCCATTTACCTTCGATCTGATCCCAGTTCATCTCTGTCACTCCTATCCGTGAGTGGACCCGTCGTGCACTTCTTAAGTTAGTTCACGCTGTTGCCGTTGTAAGTCAAAGTATGTTTCGGAATGTTTCCCAAGGTGACTGGCGCCCGGTCGCCGATGGGGGAGATCGCATTGCCCGTGCCTTCCGCCGGGCGTTATAATGGTCGATTAACTTTTCCCTCCCCCCACCAGCACTGGGTGTTGCCGACTATGCTACGTATGGCCCAAGAAGCTCTTACGTTCGATGATGTATTACTCGTACCCGGCTACTCGGAAGTCCTGCCCAAGGACGTCAGCCTACGCACGCGTCTGACCCGTGACCTCTACCTCAATATCCCCCTCGTTTCCGCCGCCATGGATACCGTGACCGAAGCCCGCCTGGCCATCGCCATGGCTCAGGAAGGCGGCATCGGCATCATCCACAAGAACATGAGCATCACCGCCCAGGCGGCCGAGGTGCGCAAGGTCAAGAAGCACGAGAGCGTGATCGTCAAGGACCCGGTAACCGTCGGGCCCAAGGCCAAGCTCGAAGACCTGCTCTCCATGGCTCAGGAGTACGGCTTCTCCGGCTTCCCGGTGGTAGAGGGCGAGACCCTGGTGGGGATCGTGACCGAGCGCGACATGCGCTTCCAGCCAAACCACGGCGACAGCGTTTCCGACATCATGACCCCCCGCGAGCGGCTGGTGACGGTGGCCGAAGGCACCGGGCTCGACGTGATCAAGGCCAAGATGCAGGAGCACCGGGTCGAGAAGATGCTGGTGGTGGACAACCAGTTCCACCTGCGTGGCCTGGTCACCTTCCAGGACATCGAGAAGGCGCGCACCTTCCCCAGCGCTGCCAAGGATGCCGACGGCCGCCTGCTGGTGGGCGCTGCCGTGGGCACCGGCCCGGAAACCCCTGACCGCGTCGCGGCGCTGGCCGAAGCCGGCGTCGACGTGATCATCGTCGACACCGCTCATGGCCACTCCAAGGGCGTGATCGACCGCGTGGCCTGGGTAAAAGAACACTTCCCGCAGATCCAGGTGGTGGGCGGCAACATCGCCACCGCCGCTGCCGCCCGGGCGCTTGCCGAAGCCGGCGCCGACGGAGTGAAGGTGGGCATCGGCCCCGGCTCCATCTGTACCACCCGCGTGGTGGCAGGGGTGGGCGTGCCACAGATCACCGCCGTTTCCAACGTTGCCGATGCGCTCAAGGAGTACGACATCCCGCTGATCGCCGATGGCGGCGTGCGCTATTCCGGCGACCTGGCCAAGGCCATTGCCGCCGGCGCCAGTGCAGTGATGGTGGGCGGCCTGCTGGCCGGTACCGAAGAAGCGCCGGGCGAGGTCGAGCTGTTCCAGGGCCGTACCTACAAGGCCTACCGCGGCATGGGTTCCATGGGTGCCATGGCCCAGAGCCAGGGCAGCGCCGACCGCTACTTCCAGGACAAGGACGCCGGCGCCGAGAAGCTTGTGCCGGAAGGCATCGAAGGCCGCGTGCCCTATAAAGGTGTGATGAGTGCCATCGTGCACCAGCTGATGGGCGGCCTGCGTGCCTCCATGGGCTACACCGGCTGCAGCAACATCCAGGAGATGCGCACCAAGCCGGAGTTCGTGCAGATCACCGGTGCCGGCTTTGCCGAATCGCATGTTCACGATGTGCAGATTACGAAAGAGGCGCCTAACTATAGAGCAGGGTAAGCCACTGCTCTGATCGTCTACGCGGCGGGGCTTTCCCGCCGCTCGTTTTTGCCACGCCTTGTCCCGCCGCCATACGTTGCCAGTAGAGACGCCCAGATGACCGACATTCACGCCCACAAGATCCTCATCCTCGACTTCGGCTCCCAGTACACCCAGCTGATCGCGCGCCGCGTGCGCGAGATCGGTGTGTACTCCGAAGTGCGCGCCTTCGACATCACCGAGGAAGAGATCCGCGAGTACGCGCCCAACGGCATCATTCTTTCCGGCGGCCCGGAATCCACCGTCGCCTCCGGCTCGCCCCGTGCGCCTGAGTGCGTGTTCGAGATGGGCTTGCCGGTACTGGGCATCTGCTACGGCATGCAGACCATGGCTGCACAGCTCGGCGGCGCCGTGGAAGGCTCCGACAAGCAGGAGTTCGGCTACGCCCAGGTCAAGATCGACAGCGACGACGAGCTGTTCCGCGACATCAAGGACCACGTGGACCACGACGGCAAGGCACTGCTCGACGTGTGGATGAGCCACGGCGATAAGGTGGCCCGCGCCCCGGAAGCCTTTACCGTCACCGCATCCACCCCCAGCTGCCCCATCGCCGCCATGAGCTGGCCGGAGAAGCGCTTCTACGCCGTGCAGTTTCACCCCGAGGTGACTCACACCCTGCAAGGCCAGCGTATTCTCGAGCACTTCGTGGTGGGCGTGTGCGGCTCCGAAAAGCTGTGGACCCCGGCACGCATCATCGAAGACCAGATCGCCCGCGTGCGCGACCAGGTGGGCGACCGCCACGTGCTGCTCGGCCTCTCCGGCGGCGTGGATTCCTCGGTAGTCGCGGCGCTGCTGCACAAGGCCATCGGCGACCAGCTCACCTGCGTATTCGTCGACAACGGCCTGCTGCGCAAGAACGAAGGCGACCAGGTCATGGAAACCTTCGCCCGCCACATGGGCGTGAAGGTGATCCGCGTGGACGCCGAAGACCTGTTCCTCGGCAAGCTGGAAGGCGAGAACGACCCGGAAGCCAAGCGCAAGATCATCGGCAATACCTTCATCGACGTGTTCGATGAGGAAGCCAGCAAGATCGAAGGCGTCGACTTCCTGGCCCAGGGCACCATCTACCCCGACGTGATCGAATCCGCCGCCAGCAAGACCGGCAAGGCCCACGTGATCAAATCGCACCACAACGTCGGCGGCCTGCCCGAGACCATGAAGCTGCAGCTGGTCGAACCGCTGCGCGAACTGTTCAAGGACGAAGTGCGCAAGCTCGGCCTGGAACTCGGCCTGCCCTACGACATGGTGTACCGCCACCCCTTCCCGGGGCCGGGCCTGGGCGTGCGCATTCTCGGCGAAGTGAAGAAGGAGTACGCCGACATCCTGCGCGAAGCCGACGCCATCTTCATCGAGGAACTGCACAACGCCGACTGGTACCACAAGACCAGCCAAGCCTTCGCCGTGTTCCTGCCGGTCAAATCCGTCGGCGTGGTCGGCGACGGTCGCCGCTACGAATGGGTCATTGCCCTGCGCGCCGTGGAAACCATCGACTTCATGACCGCTAGATGGGCCCACCTGCCGTATGAGCTGCTGGAGAAAGTCTCCAACCGCATCATCAACGAGATCCGTGGCGTTTCCCGCGTGACCTACGACGTCAGCAGCAAGCCCCCCGCGACGATCGAGTGGGAGTGAGACGCGCCTAGGCGGAACGCCTGACACAGCTAAGCTGACCAAGATCAAGGGTCTACCAAAAGGTAGGCCCTTTTTCTTTGCAATTCGTTACAAGGTTGGGTTAACTCAGGTTAAGGTCGCCGAGACGACTGCCGATAGAACAGGTAGGTACAACGCAGACAGGGCTGTCGCAGGGAAAGGATGTTATCCCCGGGCGGTAGCGTGTTCGGCAATCTGCCAAAAGGTGAAGTGTGCACAGTGCGACAATGGAACTATCGTTTCCGTTGGAGCACACAACCGGACCGTTACACTGGCATTATGTATCACAAAAATCTCATCGTATGACTGAATTTCTAAACGCGTTCTGGCCGAATCTCACTTCCACCGTGATTGGGGTTGCGCTCGGCCTTCCCGTTGCGCTCTATCTCAATCGCCAGCTTACGAATCAGGCACGATCGCACGAGGCAGCGGAAAGTAGGAAGCTGCTTTCGGACTCAATTTTCGCCCTCATCGAATCATTTGACTACAATATTCACGTGCTCAACAGCATCAGCGATCTCTCACGTGTCGGAGAGGTCATGAGAAACCCAGATTTACGCACTACAACTTGGGATACCCTTTCCGGGATACTGGTTACGCACCTCAACGACCCAGATCTTCTACAGGTCATCTCGCATCATTGGCTTAGACTTAAACGTCTAGAAGATTTAAACAATCAGGTTTTTTCAATGCAGACCGGGCAAGTGCCTCCGCCTCAGCAGCCAGTCACACTCCAAAGCTACCTTATTGAGTTGCACAGTTCATCTTCTGACCTTGCGATTCACGCATCTGAAATTTCGGAACGTTTGCAGCAGGTACAAGGAAATTTATTAAAGCCGACTCAATTTCGCCGCGCGGTTTAACTCAGGCCTGGAAAAAATACCATCAGCGAGGGTGGGTTTTTATCACTCAAGGTTGGGTAATTTATGAATAGTACAAGCAGCATGCAGGAAACAAAGGCAAGCTTTCGTCCCAGGGCCAGAATTATGGAGCTGCTGGGTGAACAGCTAATAAAAAGCCATACCTTGGCTCTTTTTGAGCTGATCAAAAATTCCTATGATGCCGATGCAAGTAAAGTCTCGCTGCTGCTATTAAACGTCGAAGATGAGAACGGCGCTATTGAAGTTCAGGATGATGGCATTGGGATGGACTTTGCTACGGTTACCGATATTTGGATGGAGCCGGCTCATGGCCATAAAGGTGAAAGTAGAAAGAGAGGAATAAGAACAGACAAGGGGCGACTTCCGGTTGGTGAGAAGGGGGTGGGAAGATTCGCCGTCCACCGCCTGGGAACAGGAATTGAGTTGGTTACAAAAGCTAAAAACACACCTGAGGTATTTGTAAAAATAAACTGGTTAGACTTAGAAAAGCATAATTATCTTGATGAGGCAGAAATAGAAATTAAGGAAAGGGAAGCTCAGGTTTTCAAGAGGGGCGAGCAAGGTACAAGAATTACAATATCTGGGTTGAAGCAAAAATGGCGCCGAGGAGATGTTAGGAAGCTGTACCGTTCAGTACTGGGAATGACAAGCGGAAAAATCAATGACGATTCGGAAAGCGGATTTTCTGTTGACTTTATCCTTGAGCCAAAAAATAGCTGGCTTGAAGGTTTTTTTGATCCTGAAACTGCCCGCGATCAGGCAATGTTCCGGTTTGCATTCGAATTAACTGATAAGGGATTAAAATACCAATACTCCTTTCATCCGCTTGAAGCTATTAGGTCGGATTACCCTGGCCTTATAGAAGGGCGTGAGATTGATGTTGCACGACAATATACAGAGTTTTTTACCAAATCTCCACCTGGAGATGAAGGTTGGAAAAGGCGGGGGAAGAGGAACGCCAGACCAATCTTGGGAAATTCAGAAGAGAACAATGGCCTGGGTATTGGTCCACTGAAAGGGGAAATTATAGGTTTCGACCTGGATAGAGAAGTAAAAGACCGTTATCTGAAAGACGAAATGTCGGGCCTGTCTGAATTTTTACGGGATCAGGGGGGGGTCCGGATTTATCGGGACGGGCTGAGGGTTTATAACTATGGTGAACCTGGTGATGACTGGTTAGGGCTAGATCATCGTCGCATACAGAGACCAACAGGAAAGCTCAGTAATCAGCTAATGCTTGGTGAAGTACATCTTGATCTTGAAGAAAGCTTCAATTTGCAGGAAAAAACCAATAGAGAAGGGTTTATAGAGAATTCAGCATACTATGAGTTGCAGTATGCCATGATTTGTATACTCACGGAGTTTGAGGCTGAAAGGAATAAGGATAAGAAGATTCTTCGTTCTGTACTCAGTATTCCACCAGGAACATCAGGAGCAGAACCAAGAAAGCGCAAGACTACAGATGAGCTCTTGGACGATTTAAGGACCGCTGTTTACGAGAAAAAATTGGAAAGCCAAATTGGCGGACTTGTTGAAAAAGTTACCCAGTCTTATAAAGAAACAAGAGATGTGCTGTTGAGTTCGGCAGGGGCAGGGCTTGGACTTGTTACAGTTTTTCATGAATTGGAAAGAGGTGTTAGAAATCTTCATGGTGCAATATCTTCTGGGCAGGATATCGATCAACTTAAGGAGCAGTCTAAAGGGTTGGTTTCTCTTCTGCAAGGCGCCATGTATATGGTCAGTAAAGGAAGAATGGAAAAAATCCATGCCTCCCGCATAGTATCGTATGCCTGTATAACACAAGAATTACGGTTTAAGCATCATGGGATAAAATTTGTCAATGGGTTTGATAATCTGCCTGATAAGGATTTCGAGATTTCAGGTGTTAGGAGAATGCTTACTGCCACTCTTGTAAATCTGATTGATAACGCAATATACTGGGCAGGCCAAACGGAAAGCGTAGAACCAATTATTTGGGTTGGTCCAAGTCATGACTTGGAGGGTCCTTCAATTATTATGGCTGACAATGGACCAGGGTTTCTTGACAGCGCAGAAGATGTAGTACAACCGTTTTTTTCCCGGAAAACGGATGGAATGGGTATTGGGCTTTACTATAGTGATATGATAATGAAGACTCATGGTGGGAGGCTCGCCTTTCCTGAAAAATTTGCAGTTGATCTTCCAAAAGCCTGTGATGGAGCTATTGTGGCCATGGTGTTTAAGGGGGCGAAAGATGCCACATAGAAATAGGGTTATTGTTGTTGACGATAAAGCTGAGGACGGGCAGACGATTGTAAAGTGCCTATGGAAGCTGCAAATACCCAGTTTTTTTCTTCATTTTGACGAAGAATTGCTTGTGAGCTTGGATGCTGGCAAGAAATTTGAGGGTATTAGGTTTGTTTTTCAGGATATTGCTTTAGTATCGCCAGATTTTCCTGGCAAGGATGACTATGCAGCTGCTGCAACCGGTATAAATAGAATACTAGATGAGGAAAATGGGCCATGGCTTTTGATTGCTTGGTCTACTTGGGGGGATGATCCCGATAATGGGGATAAGTATGCAAAAGAATTGTTTGATTACCTTGTGCTTCATCTTCCCTTGGGAAAACGTCCATATCATTATGTGGTGATAGATAAGCGCCCGTATTCTACTGATGGTGAGCACGCTGTTGTAAAATCTGAGCTAGGCATCGCTGAAAAAGATCGGTTAATTTCCAGTGTTGAACGTTCAATTGAATCAGTCAAGGCATTGGAGGCACTGGGGCATTGGGAGGCAAACGTCAGAAGTAGTGCTTCGAAGGTTCTTCATAACTTATGGAATATGATTGAGATCGGAACCCTTGATGAAACTGATAAAGCACTCGGGGGGTTGCTGTTTCAGCTTGCAATTGCTCAAGAAGGGGTGCGTCTTAAAAAGACTGACGACCTAGCTGCACCGCTTTACCAGATTCTGTCGAATTTGCTTTATGACAGGTTGAGCCATATAAACGCTGGTGTGATTAACATCTCAGAAGATGTGAGGCAGGATGTAAGAGTGGGTCTTATAAATACAATGTTACATTGGGAGGAGGGTCGTGTCGACTCAAAGTACTCTCCAGGATGTATATACAAGTGGCCATCAGATGAGGTGGTCAATCTCGGCGGTCTTTGCATATCACCGGCCAATATAAAAGAATTTATTATAGATGCGTTTGTTTCAGAAGATCAAAATAAGAGGCGTGAAGCTAACAGTGATGTTAACTTAACTAGCCATGTTGATTTGGTCTTGCTCGATATAACGCCAGCCTGTGATCATGCTAACGATAAGGCCTTTTGGAGGCGTTTCTTGGTTGGCATCAGGGTTGATAGTGAAGGGAAGAAATTTTTTTATACAGGCGGGAAAAAAGGAAAGCTCTCTGGGGATTGGCTTAGAGAGACCCCCGAATTCCAAAATGAAAAAGAAAACTGGAGGTTTATCTTTAACTCCAAGCTGGTAATATCGCTTTCTGATAAAAAGGAGTATATAAATGAAAGAGAAGTCGATGAACAACTTCGGGTAGGTGATGGTTATGTGCCAGAAGTTACTAAGCTTATCCAAATAGGACGAATCCGTGAGCAGTTGCTTCAGGAAATTATAACTTGGTTCGGGGGCGTTGCAACCAGACCTGGCATAGTTAGCCTAAGGTAATGGACGTTTTAACCAAGGAGCAACGCTCCTACTGCATGTCGCAGATCAAAGGTAAGAACACCAAACCGGAAGTGGCTATGCGGAAAGCCCTGTGGGTGCTTGGCTACAGATACCGAATCAAGAACCGTTTGCCGGGCAAGCCAGATCTCGTTTTCGCTTCACTGAGTACTGTGGTTTTTATCGACGGTTGCTTCTGGCACAAATGTCCTGATCATTTTGTGCAGCCAAAAACCCGGGCTCAAGTTTGGTTGGAAAAAATCAATGCTAACGTTGCACGAGACCAGCGGAACAATGAGATCCTGAAATCAGCAGGGTGGGAGGTTGTCCGTATTTGGGAGCATGAAATAAAAGAGTCATTGGAAAATGCCGTCGCTCGCGTTGTTGAGGCTCTGAGAAAGCAAAGGAGCGATCTTTGATTTTAAATACTGTCGAGCCATTTGGTGATAAATGCTAGTGACCCAATGCGCGTTTTTAGAGTGCTGACGATATCTGTCCCGGAAATAATCACTACTGGGTGCTTGTCTTCCTTTAGCTCAGTATAAGCCTGAGTTGCCAAGTATGAAGTGGTGACAAGTATTCCGAACTGTCTGTGTCGCAATCGTGACAGAAGTCTTGAAAGCTCTTTTACACCAACTCCCTTTCCTCTGGGTTCGTAACATTTAGCTTCCAGTGCAAATTCAACTTCGATAGAGCTTCGGCCAGTCCCGATCCGGTATGCACCGACAGCATCCCGGCCGCCGTCACGCCACGGTCGGGTGATCTCACACGTACCAATGTCAGGCATGAACAGTCGGGCGATTTCTACCGCTACCACTTCGAATCCAAACGGATTCTCTCTGTACTTGTTGTGGACTAAAGATAGAATTTTTTGATCTTCTTCGGTTTGGGGAAGTTGCTGTTCTTTGCTGCGTGTGTCGATGCTGTGTGGTGCATACAGCGGTGAGTATTTGCGTCCAGACAGCCATTCCAGCCAGGGCTTGGGGGCATGGGCTGAGGACGCTGCATCTCCGACCTTTACGTCATTGAGCCACTCTCTTGTTATCACAGGCACATCGAGTATGGTGAAGACCGACTTGTAGTTCTGGAATCTGGCATTGTCGGGGCCTTTTGCCCTCCAAATGGCAACCAAATCATCGTCTGGCCCCAGGTTTTGGGCGCCGGGTACGGCCAGCCCCAGAAAGCGTACATCGCGATACTGTCCTGTTCCACCAAAAAGAAGAATAACGGGGAAATGGTTAAATGAGTTGGAGGAGTGGCGGGCATCGAATAGGTTTCGGAGTATCTGATTGCCTTGTCTGGGTGTATCATGAATTCCCCGGACGGTCTTATTGTCGCCATAGTATGTGAAGAGACCGCTTTCGGTATCCAGATGATCCGGCCAGTCAGGGTCGTTGAAATTGGATTTCAAGGCCAGTAGTTTTATTGTATCTATTCCGGGTCGTTTTCCCAAATGTCGGAAGCCGGCGCCGTTGTCCACTCCAATTAACTTGGGTAGGGGGTCATCTGATGCATTCCCTTTTCGTGAGCCACCGTATATGTGATCCACCAGCAGGTCCATATTGGTCAAATCCATTTAGGAGGCTAACTCCATTTCTTCACTTTCAATCATAATGATTTTTTTAAAGATCATTTCCATAACTGATGAGCATACACCATTGCCACATAGCTTGATTTTGTCTCTTCGGCTTCCGTAAGGAAGCTGATGTTGAGTGCCAGCCCCCATTGCATTAAGTAGTTCTGGTGGTTGTAGCATGCGCAAGTATGGTACATCATCCAGCCATGTCACGAGACCGAACCGGTCAAGTGTGGTCACTGTACGTAACGGGGTGTCGAGTGTCTGCCACCCGCCACCGTAGTCTGAGCCATAGTATACAATAATAAAGTCTTTCCCGCGGCCGAGGGCCTCGATAGCTCTTTCTGCACGCGCGATAGTCGCCTTGGCTCTGGTCTCAGAGTAAAGAGGACGGCTTTTGTACATGCCGGACCAGTCAATGACTGAGCGTGCGGCCTTGGGTTTTCTCTTGTGTAATGCGATTAAATCTTCCCGGGAAATTTTCGATCCCTGTCGGTCGCAAACCAGAAACATACGTTTTCTGGATTGAGCCACTCCAAAGTCTGCAGCATTTAGGAATAGATCATTTACTTTGTAGCCATACGACTCTATATTTTCCACGAGTTCATTGTGGCGTCCCCATTTTTTCATGCGATTGACATTCTCGACAATTAACCAGCGGGGTTCCATTGCCTCAATCCATGGAATGATTCCAATGGCTGTTTCCTTACTCTGCTCGCAACCCGGCTTGGCTCCACGTGCGATGGAATGAGAAGTGCACTCAGGAGAAGTCAATAGCACATCAGGCCGGTGTTTTTTGGCTAGTGCTCGCGGATCAAGCTCCTCTATAGGAGCGCATAGCACTTCTGCACAGGAAAAATTGCTCTTGTATGTGGCAGCAGCAATATTCCAGGCATCCACTGCCAAAATGGGCTTGGCCCCAGCTGTAACTGCGCCCCGGCCACCTAGCCCTCCCCCACAGAATAGGTCTGCAAAAGTGATCATCCTGTTGCTATGCTCCCCGACGACATAACCGTTGACTGTATCAGGTTTTTGAGCTTTGGTCTCATTCGACCATGCACCTGTGCTGCCACACATCACTGTCAAGCAATGGTACGCTCAAGCGAACGCCGCTCTTCTCGCAGGTCTTGACATACTGTGCCATTAATGTAATACCTAAAAGCGCAGAAATGCGGGCGGTTATACGGTGAGCTTGCTGGATTAAAAGACCATCTTTACTCGTGGTCGGCTTGCTGCTCTGTCTCATTCAGACTGGAGCTCAATGCCTTAAGCATCAAACCAAGCCCACCGACTACCTTACCGGCAGCTTGCAGCAATTGGTCAGCAGGCCTTGCTGGAACCTCTCCAGCAGCATTTGCTGATGACTTTATGGGCCTCGGCGCTGTGAGTGGCGAGGGAGCTATCAATGACCGTCAGATTCGTCGGCGAGTTCGTGCCGTTGACGTAGGATGTTGCGTGGCAACCGCTGTTTATTTCAGAACTCTCCGAATCTTCGCCTCGCCTTCCATCAATACGCTCCATGCCTTGCACCTCAGCGCTTGGTCTCCATCTTCCATCACTTCCAGGAGTTGGCGCTTCTCGGCCAGATAGACCCGGGCGAAGCCACGGTCCCGCGCGACGATGCTACCGGTGTTGTCGATCAGGTCGGCGTACTTGATGGTCTGCGCTTCTGGGGAGATCTCGGCCAGCCTGTCACGCTCCAGCGCCTTGCGGTGGGCACGGTTGCCGATTTCCGGATCGATGAATTGATCCGTCAGCTCCAGAACCAGGAAGGCGACCCGCTGGCCAAAGCACTCCTCGATGTCCATCGGCGTAACGCTGGTATCCTCGAGCACGTCATGCAGTAGGGCGGCGGCGATCATCTCCGGTGTCGCCGTCTCGACGGCTGACACCATCTCTGCGACGGCCACCGGGTGGTGCCAGTAGGGCTCGCCGCTGTACTTGCGCCGCTGCCCAACGGCTTGATGTGCGGCCCTGCTGAACAGCGCAGCCCGTTCGGCTATGTCGTCCATTCAGGTAACTCCTTAAGCTTCACCTTTTCCCTCATGATGCCAGATAACCCCCGGTCTCGGATGCCTCGCGCGCCCGGTGGGGTCGATTTGCAATAGCCCCTGCTCGGACTTACCAGTTTGCCGAGCACTTCGCTTTGGCGTATGGGTGTGGCGAGGTGGGCAGGGGAGCCGTTGGTAGGCATTGGAAACCGGTTCATCGGCCTCGGGCGAGCCGGCCTGGCGGGCTGCTAGGATGTGGTTCAGTTGAGGGGGGGCGTCTGGCTCGCTAGCCACGACATAGGCGACCTCCACCTCCGCATAGCACGCCAAGGCATCATGCGTGGCTCCTCCCAGGTGCTCATGTACCATGCAGCACAGCAGCATCACCTCTTGTGTAATCCTTCTTCATGCCGTAGCGCAGGTACTTCGATATCCTTCGGCTCGGTATCGGTGTTCAGCGTGAGAGAAAGTCGCCGAGGAGCAGGAGCCCGTAGCCGTCAGTACAGGGCGGGTGTCATGTCGGCTGGCTCACCTTAAGTAGACCTGGAGGTTCTCGGGCGTGTCATTGTCGGCACCAGGGGTGTCAGGCTTGGGTGTCGCTTACGCCGCAGATCTGTTCCCCATTCTGCCGCATGATGAGATACGCTATGGGCCACAGGTGCATCTAAGGCGTCAACGACGTGAAAGCGGCCGTTGTAGCGCTTGGGCACCACGGTGAGCAGTACTGGTGGAGGGGACGCTTGAGCTTGCCGAGGTCGCTGGCCTCCTTGCCGGTGGTGGCGCTAGTAATTACCGACTTGGCGCGCGTTGACTCTGCTCGGTTCGCTTGCGTGCACGGAGGTGGCTGGGCTGGCCTACTGGTAAAATATGTGAGACATTTAACAAAGCCGAAGCGATCCAAGGCTCAGCAAAGGCGCCGTGAAGTAATCTTAATCCTACGGGAATCGACAAGAACGATTTGTTGGGAAATATAATGATTAGGCGCTCATCAAGTGAGAGAGGGATTTGAATGCTACAACCTCTAGCTAGAGCAGAGGTGGCAGTCAATGCTACGAATGCCTTAATAAGACTCGATGACAGCCGTGGCTCATGGAATGAGCTCGACAAGTTACGCTTCGAGAAATCAATCGAAAGGTTCGATGAGAGTAACGAACTCAGCTTAGCCAAGTTAGGGTTCGAAGCTTTCCTCAAGCGCGATCTTGAAAAGTTTGATTCCGTATTGGATGAGATTATTTTTTTCGAGGAAATGGGTGCAAAATCCTTTCTCTCTTATAATTTTTCGATCCTTGCTCAAAGAGCTTTTCTTTTTGAAAAGACAAGGCTGCTAGTCAAGGATGCTCTTCAGAATCCTTTGCTTCCCAAGGAATTGCTTCCATATTTTCACAAAATATCTTGGGATACTGGAGATATTGGTCTTTCAGAGTATATTAAAGAGTATATGTCTTCATTTGGTTTTAGGATTGAAGGAGAAGCCCAGTTTTATGATCGTGCTGTCAAGAAAGTGTTGGATCGGCACGGCGCAAAGCCAGAAGAATATACTGAGCACTTAGTGATAATTTCAAAAGTTCTGGCCAAAGCAATTGATAATAAACCAGATGTTCTATGGGCGTCTGGTTTTTCGGATCATTTCCCTGATAACGAAGAGCCAGAAGATATAGTTCTTGACTATTATTTTAATTTGAGTGAAGAGTTCTTGGATGCTATGGAGGATGAGATACTGAGCATAAGATCTAACCCAACTCTGTGTAGTTTGGAAATAACAAATGCCGTAGGCATTTTGGTGAGAGATATTCCGGCGGGCATGAGGGTTGTCTGATGCACGAAATGCTCCTTGAGGTGGCAGAAAAGTTAAAAGATGAGTGCGAGGGTCAACCCTATATGAGAAGTAGCATTAATCGCGCCTATTATGCAGCTTTCCTCGCGGCTAGGGAGTACTGTGCTTCTAAAGGATGTGATTTTGGTTATGGTGCAAGCCATGAGAAAGTTATAGATGCTCTTAAACGCTTGCCTGAGTCTCGGCGAGAAGGTAACCAGTTGCATGATATTAAACGACTTAGAGGGTTCGCCGATTATGAGTGGCGAAGAGACGTAACAGCTAGGGATGTGAGTCGCGTGCTTAAAACGAGTATTGAGCTTGTTGAGTCGTTCAAAACAAAAATTTAATGGTGGTGTTGGGTTGCTTGCGCTGCCTTTTTATTGCCCATTTTATCTGTACACTTACTCTCCTTACGCCCTCAAATTCAACCTCATGCTACTTGGAGAAAAGATCGATTTTTGTCTTGGTCATACCATAGACAATGTGGGTAAGGTTTCGGTGTCAATACCAATGAGGGCCGCATTTGACAGTTTAGATTGCCTTTTTTGTTAGTATACGATCTATCAGAATGGCTTCAGTTTCGTATCAGGCTTCGCTCTCTTCAGAGTGTTCTGATAACTGCTCAGGGAAAAAACTCCTGAATCAACGCTTACCGTTCCAATTCCAGCATTTCCCCAGCACCGAGTCCTTCATCGGTTCGTCGCCATCCTGCATTCCTGCAATAGCGCACCGGCCTCGGGCGAATCGGCCAGGCGAGCCGCCAGAATATGGTTGGCGTTGGGATAGCCACCTGGCTCGCTAGCCATGACATAGGCGGCCTCCACCTCCGCATAGCACGCCAAGGCATCGTCCGTGGCTCCTTCCTGGCGCTCGTGCAAGATGCAGCGGAGCAGCATTCCCACCTTGCGTAATCCTTCTTCGTGCAGTTCATCCAGGTCGCGTTTGGCTTCCTCATACCGGCTGAGGCTGGCGAGAAGCTGTGCGCGGCTGTTGAGCAATTCGGCGTTGTCGGGATGTCGTTCCAGCCCTTCATCGTATATCGCAAGAACGTTTTCGAGCTGCTCCGTATCGCCCATGACTTCCATAAGAGCGGTGCCGGCGCGTTCCAGGTAGTGTGCCGGTGGCTCGCCGCTGGCCGGTGAGCAGGCGGGTAGGAGTAGGGAGGTAAGCAGGGCGGTCATCGAGAAGAGAAGGGTTTTATTCACTGTGGTTCTACCGCGATCTCGAAGGTGATAATTGCCGTGCGGAAAGCCAAGCTACCTGAAACGCTCAAAAAGAAGTAGCCAGATAAGCTTCGATGGGCCACTCAGGGAGTCGGGTGTTCGCGCCACCCGCCATTCGATGGCTGTCCCCATGTGCTAGCTTGAAGCGTAACGAAGCCAAGGATGGGGTTCAGCCTATGGCCGAGCCGGTGAGTTATCAGGACGCTGGAGCGTGCGTGGATCAGGTCATCGATCGCGTGGGCAAGAACATCGTGTTGGCGCTGCCGCTGGGGTTGGGTAAACCCCTGCGTTTCGTGAATGCCCTGTATAGCCGTGCCCAGCACGACCCGACGATTAAGCTGCATATCGTCACCGCTCTCTCCTTGCTGGCACCGGCGGGCGGCTCCTCCCTGGAGCGGCGTTTTCTGGGGCCTTTCGTCGAGCGCCTGTACGGCGATATCCCCGAGCTGGCCTATGCCCGGGATGCCCAGGCCAACCGCCTGCCGGACAATGTCACGGTGTCGGAATTCTTTTTCCAGGCGGGCAACCTGAAGAACAATACCGACCAGCAGCGCCGCTATATCTGCACCAACTACACCCATGCACTGCGCGATTTAATGGCCCAGGGCGTCAATGTGATCGGTCAGTTGGTAGCGCCCGATGAGCGGGGCGAGACGGTGAGCCTGAGCTGCAACCCGGACCTGACCCTGGATCTATTGCCCCGGCTGCGCGAGCAGCCCTATGCCACCGTTTGTATCGCGGAAACCAATCGGCACCTGCCGTATATGGGTAATGAGGCGGCGGTGGCGCGTACCGAGTTTGACCTGCTGTTGGAAAAACCGGCTACCGACTACCCGCTATTCAGCGCGCCCCAGACGCCCATCTCGGCGGAAGATCACCTGATCGGCTTCTATGCCAGTTGCTTGCTGAAGGATGCCGGCACGCTGCAAATCGGCATCGGTTCCCTGGGGGCGGCACTGGTGCACAGCACGCTGCTGCGCCAGCGGGACAATACTCGATGGCAAGCGATTTACCGGGACCTGCAGGTGGCCGAGCGGTTTCCGGTGGCCGAGCAGTGGGGCGACGCCCAGCCCTTCAGCCAGGGGCTTTATGGCTGCAGCGAGATGATGGTGGATGGCTTTATCTACCTGATGGAAGGCGGGGTGCTCAAGCGCCGGGTCTTTGCGGACGCCGGGTTTCAGGAAGCGATCAACCGGGGCGAGATCGACCCCGAGAGCAGCGACCACCCCAGTGCGGCCAAGGGTGTGGTGATGCACGGCGGCTTCTATCTGGGGCCACGGCGTTTCTACGACAAGCTGCACGCGCTGTCCGATGCCGAGCGCGCGCGCATCAATATGACCAGCGTCAACTACATCAATGATCTCTACGATCACCGCTTCGGAGATCAGCGGCTCAAGGTGGCCCAGCGCCAGCATGCGCGGTTTATCAACTCTGCCATGCTGTGCACGCTCGATGGGGCGGTGGTCTCCGATGGCCTGGAAGATGGCCGGGTGATCAGTGGCGTGGGCGGGCAGTACAATTTTGTCGCCATGGCCCACGAGCTGAGCGGGGCGCGCTCGATCATTACCTTGCGCAGTACCCGCGAGAGCGGCGGCGAAACCCGCTCCAACATTCTGTTCAGCTACGGCCACTGCACCATACCCCGCCATCTGCGCGATATCGTGGTGACCGAATACGGTATTGCCGATTTGCGCGGCCGGACTGATGAGGAGGTGTGCCTGGCGTTGATCGCCATTGCCGATGCGCGTTTTCAGTCCGAGCTGCTGGCGAAGGCCAAGGACGCCGGTAAAGTGGCCGCCAACTTCGAGATTCCCGCGCACTGGCGGGACAATACCCCGCAGCGATTGGCGCAGCAGTTTGAGCGGATGGGGAGCGAGCAGGCCTTCCCCCGTTTTCCGTTCGGCACCGACTTCACCGACGACGAGCTGGCTCTGGGCAAGGCTCTCAAACAGCTCAAGGCGCGCACTGCCACACGTCGCGGCAAGTTGAAGGCCCTGCTCGGTGCACTGAGCGCGGGCCGGGCCAACGACGCTGAACGGTCGTTGCTGGCCCGGCTCGAGCTGGATAGGCCCACCGGCTGGAGCGAGCACCTGGAGCGGCGGCTGGTGCTGCAGGCGCTGCGATCGGGCTAGTGGGTCAAGCGAGGTAGCGTTTCATCGGCTCTGATAAGCCATTAAGGTAAGAGCATCTGAATAAGCTCTTCCCGTTCCATTACTAGTATCTCTTCTACCATTGAGTTCTTCATCGGATCGTCGCTCGCCTGCCACTGCTCTAGCTGGTGGGCAGCCGCGGGCGATTCGGCCAGGCGAGCCGCCAGGACGTGGTTAGCGTCCGGGTGGTCACTGATTTCGCTGGCGTAATCACTCTCCACTTCT